>CAJJCC010000030.1 GCA_905182585.1 uncultured Flavobacteriales bacterium | reverse complement strand
TCATCTCTGACCGTTTTAAGATAAACTTTACCTTCCTTTATTGCCTTTTCATTAAACTCAGCATTGGTTTCTTTAGGAGTAAAAGTAAATTCTGTTTTCATTCCAGGAACAGTGTTTATTTGCGCTCTAAAATGAGGGAAATAAGCAGAATGAATAACATCCTTAGATCTAAATTGAAACTTAATTGTCTTACCTTTTGGTATTTTAACGACATTGCTGTTTACAACAATATCATCTTTACCAGCATCATATTTGGCAGGAAACTTTGCATAATGACTTAACATTCTATTTAATCTAACAATATTGGCTCTATAGTTTTTTAAACTCGATTCAACGTCATCAAGTTTGTCATCCTTATTCCAACCTTCTTCAATTAACTTTTCAAGTCTAAGTGAATCAGCAGCAAAACCTTTAATAGAAACCTGACATTCATCGATTCTTTTAATCATTGCGTCCTTAGTAGCAACACCAACGGCATTGGAACCATATAACGCAAATGATGCCTCACCTAAGGTTTCATCAACACCAGCATATCTAGCAGTCCACTTAAATTGCTCAGAAACAAACTCAATACTTAAATCAGGTTCATTTTTAGGATTCATTATGTTATCCCAAGTACTCATTCCATAAGTAACCAATAATATAAGGACAGTTGCAGGAACAATAGTCCAAGCCATTTCTAACCTATTATCATGAGGAAACCAGAAACCCTTCTTTCCTGGTTTGAAATAATATTTAAATCCAAACCAGAATAATAACCCTTGCGTAATGAAGAATACTGACAATATTAAAATCATCGTAACCTGCATCAAAGTATCTATTTCTGCGCCATGAACAGATGCAGCAGATGGAAGCATAAACTTATCCCATCCTACAATCTGAGCAATTAACAATGCAAAAAAAACAAATCCGAAAACAAGTAATCCTAACGCATTAGTTTTTATTTCTGAGCTTGAAATTGGATCTTCTTCAGCACCTTTAAGACCATCAATTAACTCTTTAGCCTTAAGGACTTTCGCCAAAGCAACACCTAAAAGTAAAACCGCTAAAAGTATAAGTAATAATTCCATTTTTTAATCTTTATGATATTCTTTACTGTATTAACTACCCGATTACTAATGATGAATATTTTTTCCTTCATCCAGATACGGATGATTTTTTACAACTAATGGTCTTCCAGCTAATGCCTTTAAAACAATAAAAGTAAACATTCCTAAGAATAAAAAGAAAGATCAGATTTCTAAAATTCCAATAGTTGCTTCAGTCTTCATAGCACCAGGACTAATCATCATAAATACGTCAATCCAGTGAAAAATTATAATTAGAGATCCAACAATAACTAAAGCAAATCTATTTCTTTTAGCGTCAGCATCCATCAATGCTAACATTGGTACTGCAAAATTCAGAAAAAACATTCCCCAATATAGCCAAGGATAATCATTTATTCTAGCTAAATAATATGTTGTTTCTTCTGGAATATCAGCATACCAAATTAACATAAACTGAGAGAAAAATAAGTATGTCCATAAAAAAGATAATGCAAACATCCATTTACCCATATCGTGTAAATGACCATTTTTTGCAATACTCAATAAACCTTTACTTTTTAGGAAAATAATTAGTAAAGTGGCGTACACCATTCCTACCAACCACATACCTGAAAACACATACCAACCGAATAAAGTTGAGAACCAGTGAGCATCAATAGACATAATTATTTGCCATGTAATAACAGATGAACCATATCCGAAAATAACCAGGAACAATGCAGATTTAGCGAAGTTTTTAAAATGTATTCTTGTTCCCCCTTCTTCATCTTCCTTCAAAGATTGTTTTCTGTAGTAATTAACAAAGAACAAAAATGCAGCCATAAAGAAAATTAAGACCGGCCAATAAAATGCAGGACTGAAGAAAAACGCCTTATGATCCAACAAATGATCTCCCGAACCTACTTCATAATGTTGCCAATGATATATGTGGTGACCACCAACTTGACCAACGGCAACAATTAAAACAACTAATGCAGCCATTATTGGTAAGGCAGACATAATTGCTTCGTAAACTCTTTTAAATACAACAGACCATGAAACTTCTGCAGCATATTGTAACGCAACGAAAAATAACATTGCTAAAGAAATAAAGAAAAAGAAAATACTGTTAGTTAATAAACTAACCCAAATTCTTTGAATACTTCCATAATTGTGTCCATCATCGGCAACAAGAGTAGCATACTCATTATTGTCGAAAAGAATACCGAGTAAGAATAAAAGTAAACCTGCTACTCCAACTCCTAATGTTATCTTTTTTGTTTTATCCGAAAAAACGTAATCCATTTCTTATGGTGTTTTAATCAATTAAATATTAAATATAATCTGTAACAGTCGTGTCAGAAACTACAGGGTTAACTGGAACCTTTCCACCCTGTAACTCTTCTATCTTGTTACCTTGTAAAGTCTGTACATACTGAACGATTTTCCATCTCTTTTCTTCGGTGATTTGGGATGAATGGCTTCCCATCATTCCCTTACCATAATAAATAGTATAATAGATCTCGCCTGCACTTAAATCTTTTGTTGTACCAACGTTGTAAGAAGGGGGTTTTAAAAACAAATCCTTTTTAACTAAAGTTCCACCACCGTCTCCTTTTTCACCATGACAGTGATCACAAAATATTTCGTAATATGATTTCCCTTCGAACAAAGAAGTTTCAGAATAAGGAATTGGCATTTTAACAGACTTTGCATTATCCCTATTACCTTTGGCAATCATAAAAGGTTTTTTCCCTTGAGCTACAGAACCAACAACGGGTTTTCTTGTAACTATTCCAGACTTAAAAATGTCATAAAGTTCTTTGACCTCACTTATGATAGCTGATTTTGCAGAATCGGCTGATTCTTCGTATCCTAATTTTTTAAGATTTCTCTCAAAGAAATCAGTTGAATCAACATCAAATTTTTTCAAATAAGCTTCATATCCAATTGATCTATACATATCAGGCATAAACTCAACCCCTGGACTATTAGGATCTTCTGTACACGAAACTAAACCAAGTAACGCAAAAGCACTAACCAGTAGTTTAGTATAAGCGTAATGGGCAATTTTTTGATAAGAAATTTTCATCTTTTTACTCTTTATGCCTTATTAATTTCAATAGCTCCCGTAGACTTCAGCGCTTCAATTAAAGAAGCTTCGTCCATTCCTGCATCAGCAGTTTCAATTTCCATAACAAACTTATCGTCAGTTGTTCTTGGGTCAGGATTTTTAGCAGCTATACCAGGTAATGTTTTATTTCTTAAGAAATAAGTAATTGCCATTCCATGAGCTGTACAAAGTACAGTTATCTCAAAAGTAATTGGAATAAATGCTGGAATATTTTGATAAAACGAATAGTTAGGTTTACCACCAATATTCATTGGCCAATCTTGGATCATAAAATAGTACATACCTGCTAAAGCTAGTATCATACCTGAAAGACCATAGATAAAAGCACAAACTGCTAATCTAGTTTTCCTAATTCCAATAACAGGATCAATCCCATGAATTGGAAATGGAGAAAATACATCTTTAATTCGTACTCCTTTTTCAACTAACTTCTCTGCTCCATGTAATAGAGTAGCGTCGTCATCGTACATTGCATAAATCTTATTGCTCATAACTAAAGCTCTAAATATTATTTACTCTTGTTCTTTATTTGTTTCACCGTCAGTATCATCAGAACTGTCTTCCGAAGAATCGTCTGTTGTTGGTTTATCTTCAACTACTGAAGATGAAAATCCGTCTGTTAAACTAAATTCTGTTGATTTGGCTTTTTTTACACCAAATTCTCCAGTTGCTCTTAAAATTGTTTTCACTTCATTTAATGCAAGAACTGGGAATACTCTGGAGTAAAGTAAAAACAATACAAAAAACAAACCAATAGTTCCTAGGAAAACACCCATATCTACATAAGTAGGATGGAATTGTGTCCATGAAGAAGTAATGTAATCTCTATGAAGCGAAGTAACAATAATTACAAATCGCTCGAACCACATACCAATGTTAACTATAATGGATAAAATGAAAGTAATAACTAAATTTCTTCTTACTTTTTTGAACCACATTAATTGAGGTGAAATAACGTTACAGGTCATCATCGCTGCATATGCCCACCAATATGGACCAGTAGCCCTGTTCATGAAAGCATAGCCTTCATACTCAACACCAGAATACCACGCAACAAACAACTCAGTTAAATATGCTACACCTACCATGGAACCAGTAAGCATAATAATAATGTTCATATATTCAATATGCTTCAACGTAATATAGTCTTCCAACTTTAAAACCTTTCTCATTATTAACATTAAGGTCAATACCATTGCGAATCCAGAGAAAACGGCACCAGCAACAAAGTAAGGAGGGAAAATCGTTGTATGCCAACCAGGAATAACTGATGTTGCAAAATCCATAGATACAATAGAGTGGACAGAGAATACTAAAGGAGTAGCCAAGCCTGCTAATACTAGAGATACTTCTTCAAACCTATTCCAATGCTTTGCATTTCCAGACCATCCAAATGCCAAAATAGAGTAAATCTTCTTCGGTAAAGGCTTAATCATTCTATCCCTAACAGTTGCAAAATCAGGAACTAAACCTATATACCAGAATACTAATGATACAGAAAAGTAAGTTGAAATTGCAAATACATCCCAAAGAAGTGGTGAGTTAAAGTTTGGCCATAAAGAACCGAATTGGTTCGGTAATGGTAAAACCCAATAAGCTTGCCAAATTCTCCCCATGTGAATACCAGGGAACAATGCTGCCATCATAACAGCAAAGATTGTCATTGCCTCTGCAGAGCGATTAATTGCCATTCTCCACCTTTGACGAAATAATAAAAGTACTGCAGATATAAGAGTACCAGCATGACCGATACCTACCCACCAAACAAAGTTGGTAATATCCCAAGCCCAACCTACAGTCTTGTTTAATCCCCAAACTCCAATTCCTACACCTATTGTGTAAAGGATATTACCTATCCCCCAAAGAGCAAGTAAACCGGCTAATCCAAATACGAAATACCATAATGAATTTGCTTTACCCTCAATAGGTGCGCAAACATCCTCAGTGATGTCGTTGTACGACTTCTCTCCAAGGATTAAGGGTTCTCTAATTTCAGCTTCTACGACGTGCATCGATATAACTTTTTAGTTAAATTCTTATTAAACGTTTCTTACTTTAGTTTGATAGTAGATATTTGGTTGTGTACCAATCTCTTCCATCAATAAGTAAGCTCTATCATCATTCTTTTCACCACTTATAGTATGTTCTGTGTTATTAAGATCTCCAAACTTAATTGCATTAGTAGGACAAGAAGAAGAACAAGCAGATTCAATAGCCCCATTTTGAACAGGAGTACCATCAATCTTCGCTTCTAATTTTCCAGCTTGGATTCTTTGAACACACATACTACATTTTTCCATAACCCCTCTAGATCTTACAACAACATCTGGGTTAAGAACCATTCTTCCTAAATCATCTTGTTGATGATTTACCTTAGCGAAATCTGGGAATGCAGGGATATTTAAATCGTCATACTGAAACCAATTGAAACGACGTACTTTATAAGGACAGTTGTTAGCACAATATCTAGTACCAACACATCTGTTGTAAGTCATTTGGTTAAGACCTTCATCAGAGTGGGTTGTAGCAGCTACAGGACAAACAGTCTCACAAGGAGCGTGATTACAATGCTGACACATTAGAGGTTGATAAACAACACTTAAATCATCCCCTGAATCAGACACTTCCGCATCAGCATATTCATTTATTGTGTTAAGATCAGACAAATCATTAACTAAAACATCTTTACCATCAGTAGTAACATGCGATGAATAATATCTATCCACCCTCATCCAGTGCATTTCACGGCTTCTTCTTACCTCATCCTTTCCAACAACTGCAACGTTGTTTTCGATATGACAAGCAGTAACACAAGATCCGCAACCAATACAAAGATTAAGATCGATTGAAAGCCCCCATCTATGACCCAAGTCGATAGCGTGCTCTTCCCATAAATCTAACTGTCTAGTTGTTTTTTCTTCACCGTATGAATCAGCAATCAATAAGGTTTCGTTATATCCACCTTTACCATTTGCTCTTCCTTTTTGCTCTAAAAATGTAGAAAGAGTAGTTTCGTTTACTAACTTTCTCCCCATCATAGTGTGATGAGTTTGAGTAGTAGCCATCGGATAATGTGCACCTTCTACAACTGCAACAGTAACATCTGATGAAATTGTATTAGAAACCCACAAGTCTTGTGTTTGTAATGGGAAAGCATTTTTTCCTATTGTATTGTTCTCCGAATTTTCCGCGTCGAACAAATCACCTAACCATTCTTGTCTTGTGAAAACTTCAGTACCTTTTTTGCCATAACCAACAGCGATACCAATTGTGCCAAGAGCTTGACCAGGCTGAGCAACTACAGGAAGTGTAATAGTTGATTGACCAACAGTTACACTTAACACCTTTGCAGGTGATTCTTGTCCGATATATAAGAAATCTCTTCTTGTCGATTTTGTATCTTCTTGATCAAACAATTCTAAAACATCAACCGGATTCATGGCGATGTAATTATCATAAGTCATTTTTGAAATAGGATCAGGAAGCTCATGTAACCAAGGGTTAAATGATTGGTCTCCGTTTCCTAAACCGGTCTTTACATATAATTCAAGTTCAAATTTCCCTGAAGGAGTAATAGAAGCTTGATTTACTGCATTAGTAATAACTGCACTAGATATACCAGATGAAATAACTGAAAATGGTTCAGCAACAACATCTTCTATTTCAGAAGCTGTATCGGACAATACCACAGGTACAGAAGCTATAACATTACTTGAGAAGTAGCCATCATGAACAGCGCTAATCCAACTTGCTTCAGTACCTAAGAAAGATTTTGCAGTTGATTTAACGAATACTTCAAAAGTATTTTCGTTTCCAGACCACTTTAATAAAGACTCTTGCCACTGACGAGTTCTAAATAATGGGTTGATAACAGGTTGAACGAATGCATATTCTCCTTTAGTTGGATTTAATACATCCCAAGATTCTAAATAATGAGAAGAAGGTGCAAAATAATCTGCCTTATCTCCAGTCTCATCTAAACGATCCCCCGTATAAACAACTGTTCCAACTTTAGATAACGCTTCATCAAAACTTAATGATGATGGAGCAACGTAAGAAGGATTTAATCCAACAATTATAAGAGCACTAACTTTACCAGCCTTCATTTCTTTGGCTAGTTTAGAAAATGCAATATCACTACCTTTTCTTGTATAAACCTCTTTATCAAGGTCAATAGTTGAACCGTAGTTATTTAATTTATTATTTATAGCGTTAACTAAAACTTGAATACCACCATTATTAGATCCTGCAACTACCAAGCACTCACCCTGAGTAGCTAACAAAGCTTCAGCAGCTTTATCTAATTTCACTTTTAATTTTTCAGAAACATTACCGCTAATATCACCTCCAATTTTACCGTAAAGATACTTTACTGCTTCAGCAATTTCAGAAGGTTTTAATGCACCACGAACATCAGCAGCAGAACCAGAAACAGACAAAGATGTTTCAAACTGGAAATGCTTACTCATCCAAGCTCCATCTGGCTTCCTATTCGAAGCATAATCTTTTGTATATGCTAAAGCATTTAACCAAGTATTTAAGAAATCAGCACTAAAACTTACAATGGTTTTTGCTTTATCAAAATTATAAGTAGGTAATACTCTTTTACCGAAAGTTTTTTGGTTTGCGTCTAATATTCCAGATGCAGAAATCGCATCATAAGTTACATGCTCAAAGCTTCCACCTTGCGCACCAACAAAAGCGCCAAAATTATCAACAGCCCCCTTAGAAGCAGGTGAAATAACAGTGTTAGAAAGTAAAACTACTTTACCTCCTTTAGATGCAGCACTTCTTAAATTCTGCGCAACCTCTTTATCAACAATTCCCCAATTTAAATTCTTAGCCCAAGATTCTCCTACTTTCTTAGCAGGGCCTTTAGCTCTTTTTGAATCATACAAGCTTAATACTGATGAGTTAACTCTTGCGTTAACTGCACCTTTTGTAATAGGAGCATTGTTATTTCCTTCAATAAGAATTGGTCTACCTTCTCTAGTTTTAATTCTAATAGAGGCTAAATCTAATCCATCAAAGAATGTTGATGAATAGTAATTTGCAACCCCAGGAGTTAAATCTTCTGGTTTATTTAAGAAAGGAATAGATTTAGTAACAGGAGCCTCACATGCCGCTAATGTAGCTGCAGTTACTGAGAAACCCAAAACTTTTAAGAAATCACGTCTGTTGGTAGCAGAAGAGTCTTCACTTGCGTTACCAATGAATTCATCCACAGGAACATATTCCGAGAATTCCTTCTTACTTGACTCAACAAATTCAGGAGCTTGTTCTAACTCCTCAATGCCTTTCCAATATTTTTTAGTATCAGCCATAGCTTAAATATCTGCTATATTTTTGTTAATTAACTTACTTTATTAATAGTGACATTTTGCACACTCTAACCCACCGATCTTTTCAACTGTAAAGTTGAATTCCTCGTCACGTTTATAAGCTTCTTTAAACTCATCGTGCATCTTCTCATAGTAGCCATTAGGTTTACCTGAGAACTTCAATTCTTGATTAATTTCTTTCTCTCTGTGACAATTAATACACCACCCCATGGTTAAAGGAGCGTATTGATAAGCTGTTTGCATCTCCTTAACTGGTCCGTGACACTCTTTACATTCAAGACCAGCTACTACAACATGTTGTGAGTGATTGAAATAAACGAAATCTTGTAAATTATGAACTTTAACCCATTCGATAGGATCTCCTTCAGCAACCTGCTGATCATGATAAACAATTTCTCCTGCCTCGTTTTCAACTTTATTACCTTCAGCATCAATATCATAGTAACCACTACCATGCTTAAACTTAACGGCATCATAAATCTGTTGTATTTGAACAGCTGATTCAGGACAGTCTTCTTTTTCATTTACGTACTTATGACAGTTCATACAAACGTTGGCAGAAGGAATTAATGCATGTTTAGATTCTAATGTTCCTGAATGACAATATTTACAATCGATATCATTTTGACCTGCATGAATATCATGCCGGAATTCAATTGGTTGCGATGGGTGATAATTCTCTACATTTTCTGTATTCTCAAAACCATTACCTCCAAATACTCCGATATTCATAAGGTCATTCCAACCTCCGGGAATAATTCCAAAAACTAAGAAAGCAATTACAATAAGTCCGAATTTAATTTTATGTTTTACTGCAAATTCGCCAATCGCTTCCCAAAACGAAAGAGCTTCTTTAGCTTCATTACCGTCTCTTAGTGCTGCAGCATTTTTGAGTGATCTGTTTACACCAGAGAATATAACAATAATTAATAAAGCTAAACCAATGACTCCAAAAATCAATAGGATGTTGGATCCTTCTTCAGGTTTTTTAGTTGGTATACAAGGTAATAATGCGTTATCACCTCCTCCTCCTGCTGGCTTTGGCGCCCATGTTGTAATATATTCAACAACGTCATCCAGTTGTTGATCTGACATCCATTCGAATGCTGACATTGAAGCACCATTCCATTTTTTATAAATTGCGTTTGAATAAGCTTCTCCTGTTGCTCTTAATTTGTTATTATTTCGAATCCATTTTTTAATCCAATCAACACTTGGAGCTCTTTTTCCAATACCCATTAAAGCTGGACCGGTTGCATCCTTTTTCATGTTGTGACATGAAGTACAGTTAGCATCAAACAATTTCGCCCCCGCTTCAGCGTTACCTTGTGCAACAACAGACTGTGTGAAAATCATAAACAATACTGGAAGTATAATCGATGATGTTTTTCGCATTGTGTTTTTAAATAGTTTCATCAAGCACTTGATTTTTTTTGTCTCTCAATAAAAGCCAGTTTTGGCTCAGGCCTAAAATTAACACAAAAGCGTCGCTTTACCTGATATTAATCATCTTCTTACTTCGAAAATACTAATTTAAAATGATTCTAAATAAGAGTGTCAGCCTTTTGAAATACGCAATAAACCCTGTTAAACAGCGAGTTACAACATAATAGAAATGTCACAATTTTGTCATTTAGTCTCCAGCAAGAACCTAGTAAAGGGTAAAGAAAACATCGCAGAATAATGGAAAAAGAATTGAAATATTCACTTATTTTATGACATTAAGAAAGCAGAATTACTTCCTTAATGGTAAGATTAAAAGAGAATCAATTTTAGAAATAACCATATCCTCACATTCTATTTTATAAGGTGAATCTATATGATCCGGAACAATAAAAACGAATGGAAAAAAGTCTTTAATTTCATTTTTGATCTTTTCAGCTTCAAATCTAGTCCTACAATTTCCCGCTCTCACTTTGATTGTAGGAGCTTGCCACATTTTATAGACAGCAATATATGGATAAGCTATTAAAAACTGATTATAATGCTTATTCGCCTTCTCTTTACAGCCTTCTCCTGAACAAGAGAAAAGTTGAACACGATATCCATTTACCAATTTAGGGCAAGAAGATTGATTTATCTTTTTTTGTAATGCTTGAGTAGCGAAATAAAAAGAATCCAAATATTCAACACATTTACCAGGAGGTAAAGGCATAATACCTTCTATGATTGAGTCATTCTCAAAATGTAAGGAGTCGGAATAAAGAACTAAAGAATCAGACTGGGCAACTGTAATTGTTGCCATAAAAACTATTAATCCTAAAATCTTAATTATCCTCATACTTTTAAATACTAGGCAGAAATTATACCAAAAAAAGCTTCGCAATTGCGAAGCTTTTTTTATGTTATTTTAATGTTTGCTTTACTTCCTCTTGTTCGTAAGCCTCCAACACATCTCCAACTTTGATGTCGTTGTGCTTAACTAAACTTAATCCACATTCATAACCAAATTTAACTTCTTTAACATCATCTTTAAATCGTTTAAGAGCTGCTAATTCACCATCCCATTTAACGATTCCATCTCTAATTAATCTAACATTACTAGATCTAGAAACAGTACCGTCAAGTACATAACAACCAGCTACTGTTCCAACATTTGAAATCGTAAATGCTTCACGTACTTCAATATTTGCAACAATTTTCTCAACAATTTTAGGTTTAAGCATACCTTCCATCGCTTCTTTAAGCTCTTCGATTGCTTTATAGATAATTGAGTAAAGTCTTACATCAATCTTCTCTTCATCAGCTAATCTTCTTGCACTTGCAGATGGGCGAACTTGGAAACCAACTATAATCGCATCAGAAGCAGTTGCTAATAATACATCAGAGTCGGATATCTGTCCAACAGATTTATGAATAATATTAATTTGAATCTGTTCAGTAGAAAGTTTCAATAATGCATCAGATAATGCTTCAATAGAACCATCAACATCTCCTTTCACAATAACGTTTAATTCTTGGAAATCGCCAATTGCGATACGTCTTCCCATTTCCTCAAGCGTAATATGCTTAGTAGCTCTAATACCTTGCTCTCTTTGTAATTGCATTCTCTTCGAAGCAATTTCTTTCGCTTCCTTCTCTTCAGTCATTGAGTTAAAAATATCCCCAGCTTGTGGAGCTCCATTTAAACCTAATAGTTGAACAGGAGTAGAAGGACCCGCTTCGGTAATTCTTTTACCATCCTCATTGGTCATCGCTTTAACTCTACCATAGTAGCAACCTGCAACTAAAATAGAACCTACTTTTAACGTTCCCGTTTGAACTAATAATGTAGAAACATAACCACGACCTTTATCTAATTCAGATTCAATAATAGTTCCTTTTGCTAATCTATCAGGATTGGCCTTTAGTTCCATTAATTCTGCTTCCAATAGTACCTTTTCAAGCAATTCTTCAATACCAATACCTTTCTTAGCAGAAATCTCTTGACATTGAAACTTGCCACCCCATTCTTCAACAAGAATATTCATTTGAGATAGTTCATCTCTAATCTTATCAGGGTTAGCACCATCTTTATCAATTTTATTAATTGCAAAAATCATTGGTACTTCAGCAGCTTGCGCATGATTAATTGCTTCACGAGTTTGTGGCATGATAGAATCATCAGCCGCAATAATAATGATAGCAATATCAGTCACTTTAGCTCCACGAGCTCTCATCGCTGTAAAAGCCTCATGACCTGGAGTATCCAAAAACGCAACTCTTTGTCCTGACTCAACAGTTACAGAATACGCACCAATGTGCTGTGTAATACCTCCAGCTTCACCGTCAGCAACAGTCGCTTTTCTTATATTATCAAGTAACGAAGTTTTACCATGATCAACATGTCCCATTACAGTAACAATAGGAGCACGAAGTAATAAATCTTCTTCCTTATCTTCAATCTCTTCCACCTGAGCAGTATCTTCAGCAGAAACAAATTCTACTTCGAAACCAAACTCTTCACCAACCATTGCTATGATTTCAGCATCTAAACGTTGATTAATAGAAACGAAATGACCTAAACTCATACAAGATGAGATGATTTCATTTACAGTAACATCCATCAAACTAGCTAATTCACTAGCAGCTACAAATTCCGTTACTCTTAAGATACCCTTTTCGATTTGCGCTTGAGCTTGTTCTTCTTGAACTCTTCTCGCATGCTCATCTCTTTTATTACGTCTTTGCTTAGCAGAGTTGTTTCTTCTCTTACCACCACTTAAACGAGCAAGTGTATCTTGAATTTGCTTCTTAACTTGTTCTTCAGTCAATTCAGCTTTTGGCTCCCGTCTTCCTCTTGGTCCACCAGGACCTCCGGAACCTCTTGGCCCACCAGCACCTCTTGGCCCACCAGCACTATGTGGCGGACGATTGGCCCCAGGTCCTCCAGTACCTCTATTTGGGAATTTAGAATCTGGCGCGACAGGCCCTTTTCTAATTCTTTTTCTCTTCTTCTTTCTATCTGCGTCGTTTGAAGAGACTGGCTTCTTTTTCGGTCGTTCAACAGGTAATTCTATTTTACCTAAAACTTTTGGGCCGTCAATTTTATCTCTTCTTATTTCTAAAAAGTCTTCTACAGGTTTTTTCGGAGCTTCAGGAGCTTTTTTAACAGGCTTCTCTTCAAGTTTTTTCTTCTCAGAAACTACTTCCTTTACAGGCGCTTTATCTGCTTTTTTAGCATTCGGCTTATTTACCTTTTCAGAAGCACCTTTTTTTACCGAAGGCCTATCCTTTTTGGCTGGCTTTTTAGGAGCAATATCCTTTAAGTCTATTTTCCCTAAAACTTTCAGACCACCTTTACCTTCGTTTTGGGAAGCAGCAACCTCAATAATCTCAGGTTTCTTAGCCACCTTAAGTTCAGGTTTGGGTTCAGGAGCGTTTTCCTTAACGGGCTCGCTAACTTTTTCAGCTACAGGCTCTGCCTTTACCACAACCGGTTCTGGTTTTGGTTCTGGTTTCGCTTCCACAACTGGTTCAGCAGGCTTCTCCTCAGGTTTAGGTTTTTCTTCCTCTATGGAAACAGTTTCCTTAACAGGTTTCTTCACCTCAATCTTTGCAGATTTCTCCTTTACTTTTTTCTCCTTTTGAAAGGCACCCGAAAGGGCATCATACATTTCCGGAGTAATTTTCGCATTTCGACTATTCTCTACATCAAACCCTTTGTCATTCAAAAAGTCTAAAATAGTGTTAAGCCCCAAGTTAAATTCTTGGGTAACTTTACTTAATCTTTTTGGTTTTCCAGCCATAAACTAAAACCTGTAAAAGTTTATTTAAGTGCAACATGCACTAAAATTTTAATAAATATATTCAATTCTAATTAGTCTTCGAACTCTGAGGCAAGAATACTTACAACCTCTTTGATTGTTTCTTCCTCTAGATCTGTTCTTCTAACTAAATCAGCAACAGGGATTTCTAATACGCTTCTTGCAGTATCACAACCGATACCTTTAAGCGATTGAATAACCCATGCATCCAATTCATCTTTAAATTCATCCAACTGTACATCATCGATTTCCTCTTCAGTATCACGATATACGTCAATGTCAAAACCAGTTAAATCACCGGCTAATTTGATGTTAAACCCACCTTTTCCAATTGCAAGTGAAACTTGGTCTGGTTTTAGGTAAACCTCAGCCTTCCCTCTTTCGGTATCCAATTTGATATTGGTAATTTTAGCCGGACTTAAAGACCTAGAAATAAATAATGAGTCATTTCCTGAGAAATTAATTACGTCAATATTTTCATTTCCTAATTCACGAACAATACCATGAATTCTGGCACCTTTCATTCCTACACAAGCTCCAACCGGATCAACTCTTTCATCATAAGATTCAACAGCAACTTTTGCTCTTTCACCAGGAACACGAACGATTTTTTTAATGGTAATTAGTCCATCAAAAATCTCTGGAACCTCACCCTCAAACAATCTCTCCAAGAAAACTGGAGATGTTCGAGATAAAACAATCGAAGGATTGTTGTTTCTCATTTCAACTTTAAGAACAACCGCTCTTACATTATCTCCTTTTTTGAAATAATCTGTTGGAATTTGTTCTGATTTTGGAAGAATTAACTCATTCTCATCATCATCTAAGATTAAAATCTCACGTTTCCAGATTTGATAAACCTCACCTGTAACAATTGTTCCGACTTTTTCCTTGTAGGACTCAAATAAATCTTCTTTTTCAATATCAAGGACTTTTGAGATAAGGTTTTGACGAACTGAAAGCACAGCTCTACGTCCGAAATCTAATAATCTAACCTCTTCAGACACCTCTTCTCCAACCTCAAAATCAGGTTCGATTTTAACTGCGTCTGCGTAAGCTATTTCTCTGTTATCGTCCTCTACTTCACCTTTTTCAACAATAGTTCTGTTTCTCCAAACCTCTAAATCTCCTTTATCAATATTGATAATGAAGTCATAGTTGTCATCAGATCCATATTTTTTTTGAATCATGTTTCTAAAAACATCTTCCAAGATCTTCATCAACGTTTCTCTGTCAATGTCTTTGAACTCTTTAAACTCCTGAAACGATTCAATTAATCCAACTGTTTCCATATTAAATTATTTAAAGGAAATTATAATTTTAGTGTCTTTAATTTTATTTGTAGAATCATCACTCTCAAAGAAGTATTCTTCAACTTGAGTAACCAATTCTTTCTTCTTTTTGCCTTCAACCCTTACTTTTTCATCATAAGTGATCTTAATTTTAGTTTCATCTGCGAAACTTAGTACACCTTCATGTTTTTTACCATCATGCGTATACACTTTCACTTCTTTATTTAGATTTTTCTGATACTGTTCCGGCACTTGAAAAGGAGCGTCTAAACCAGCGGAGGAGACTTCTATCTCAAAATCTTCATCCTCTCTATCTAAACTGTTCTCAACGCCTTTACTCACATTAATACAGTCAGAAATAGAAATACCATCAAATGAATCAATCAAAACATTGATCTTATTAGAATTGTTCACCTTCACCTCAACGGCGAAAAGATTCGTCCCATCTACTTGGGCTTCTACAAGTTCTTTTATTTTGCTAATTGCTATCATCTAAGTAATAAAAGAGGGGACTCACGTCCCCTCACTTATATTCTAATCTATTGCAAATGTAAGCATTTATATTTAAAACACCTACTATACCTTATTTTTCTACTGGATCAAATACAAAATAACCTACTACAGTCATGACAAAACTCCCTACACTCGAACCAAAAGCAGCTAATAATTTACGATCAGATACTGTTTGTTTATAACCAACCGTAAAAGCTTCTTTTTTGAACATATCCATCGAATCTGCTTTATATTCCTGTGTGTTTTTATTTGTACTTACATAATACAAGTAACATCCTATAGGGAAAATCTCCCAATATGGTATTGGAATAGTGAGTGCGTCTTGATTAAAATAGCTTACCGTTCTGATACTATTTGTAACCGAATCCCTTAAGCTTACAGATTTTTCTTTCTTATTGTATTTTATTGGAAACAATGAATATATCCCAACTCCTGCTCCTAACGCGGCTCCTACCAACATGGTTTTATAAGCTTTGTAGTGTTTTCTACCTTGACGACGGCCTTCTAAATAATACTCCATTTCATTTACCGACATGAAGTTATCAAACATTGTATCCTGCTGATAAAAATATTGACGCGCGCTATCTTTATAGTTAACGGTGAAAATATGATCTAAATTCTTTTTCTTTTTTCTTCCAAACTCACCATTTTCCTTTACATTTTTGTAGTAGATAAAGTCATAATCATGACTAAGTAATTGTATCAATTTACTTTTACCGCTAAGCAGTTTTAATGTATCCTGAGCATTCGTTTGGAATGTAAACACAATTAAAAAAGCGAATATGATTCTTTTCATAAATCGAAAATAATGATTTTATATCACTCTTTTACT
The DNA here is from genome assembly GCA_905182585.1 of uncultured Flavobacteriales bacterium. Classification (GTDB taxonomy): domain Bacteria; phylum Bacteroidota; class Bacteroidia; order Flavobacteriales_C. The sequence goes on along the minus strand of CAJJCC010000030.1, from coordinate 8,478 downwards.
CTTGTTCTTTTATCTTTAAATTATGACTCAGAAACAAGCTTTGGGAAAAATGGCTAAATTTTGTGCTTATCAAGAGCGTTGCCAGTCTGAAATTAAGTATAAACTTTTTGGAACTGGTTTATCAAATGACGAAATAGACAATATTATTTGTGATTTAATTGAACACAAATTTCTTGATGAAGAGCGATTTGCAAAAGCTTTTGTCAGAGGAAAGTTTAACCAAAAAGGCTGGGGTAGAATTAAGATTCAACAACATTTAAATCGAAAACAAATTTCAAGCTTTTGCCAAAAAAAAGGAATGCTTGAAATTAATGAAAATGATTACTTGTCAAAACTCGAGGAGATTATTCTTGAAAAATCCAACAGCTTACAAACAGAAGACCAATTCATTAGAAAAAGTAAAACTGCTAGATATGCGATTAGCCGAGGATTCGAAAGTGAATTAGTGTGGGAAGTATTAGATTAATCTTTTTCAACTAACTTCAAGCGCTTAGCTTTAGAAATATATTGACTATATCCTAATCCTCCTGCTTTGGTACCATTGATATCAAATGAATTCCATCGTTCAAAATGGACATCAACCAAACCTATTGGTAATGAGTTTAACTCCGAATTAACCAAGTAAAACCCAGTAGTCCCAAGTGTATCTTGCTCGATAACATTTAATTTAGCACCTGTTGTATCATAGGCAACCAACAAAACAAGTTCATTTGCTGTTAATGCCCTGCCGTCCCAGCCTATAAACTGTAGTGAATCCTTAAACAAGGTGTCTTGTGATGTAATAATTTCAGCAGAATCTAAAATCGAAATAGTATTTTTAAATTCTTTGTCATCTAAGTCCGTGTATGAGAAATCGACTGTTTTAACATATCTATTCATCACTTTTTCATACCAATAATAAGTTCCATCAAACTCAATAGAGTTATCATTTAGTAAAATCTCAGACTTTGAAGAAAGTTTTAAATTCTCACCTACACTAGAGTTGTGCTTAAAAGAAGCCCTAGCGAAAGTCGTCTTCAATTCGGCTTTATAAATCAATCTGTAATCTGTCCATATCTCTTCCTGCTTCACCAATTCAGAGTTTTCTTTCCTACAAGAAACTGTTAATAAAGTCAAAATAAATCCAGTCAAAAAACACTTCATTTTCATACTGTAAAATTATAAATTAAAATTTAAAAACTTACTACCTATTCACTTCTGTATTTTAAAGAACATTTTTTATTAACAATAGTTGATAAATTACACGCATTACCGTTAATAGAATTGGTACTTTTGCAGTTCAAATTTTACTGATTATATGCTTTTTACTCAACGTCATATTGGAACTACCGACAGCGAAAGGTTAGAGATGCTAACTAGTATTGGATTATCATCTATTGATGAATTAATTGAAAACACTATTCCAAGCAAGATCAGATTAAAGACTGGCTTGGAATTTTCGAAAACAATCCCAGAAAGCAAATGGCTAGCTGATATTAAAAGAATAGCTCAAAAAAACAAAGTTTTCAAAACTTATATTGGTTTAGGATATCATGACACTGAAACTCCTTCCGTTATATTGAGAAATGTTTTTGAAAACCCAGGATGGTACACAGCCTATACGCCTTACCAAGCCGAAATTGCTCAAGGTAGATTAGAAGCTTTGTTAAATTTCCAAACAATGATTTGCGATTTAACCGGACTTCCGTTGGCTAATGCATCTTTATTGGATGAATCTACAGCTGCAGCCGAAGCAATGATTATGCTTTTAAACTCTCGTAAAAGAGCTGTTGCAAGAGCAGGGATTAACAAGTTTTTTGTTGACTCAGGAGTTTTTCCTCAAACGCAAGCTGTATTAAAAAACAGAGCAAAACCTTTAGGAATTGAACTTGTTTTCGGAAATGCAATCGATTATTCATTTGATGACTCTTATTTTGGAGCTATTGTTCAATACCCAAATGCAAAAGGAGAAATAGAGGAGTATACAGCGGTTGCTGATCAACTACACGCACAAAACGGTTCACTAGTTGTTGCCGCTGACCTAATGAGCCTTTCCGTTATCAAAGAGCCAGGTAAATTTGGAGCCGACGTTGTTGTGGGTTCTACTCAGCGTTTTGGAGTTCCCGTTGGTTTTGGAGGTCCACATGCTGCATATTTCGCTACTAAAGAAGACTTTAAGCGGAATATTCCTGGAAGAATAATCGGGGTTAGTAAGGATACTGAAGGGAACCCTGCGTTTAGAATGGCGCTGCAAACAAGAGAGCAACATATTAAAAGAGAGAAAGCAACTTCAAATATCTGCACGGCTCAAGCGCTTCTTGCTGTAATGGCAAGTATGTATGCTGTTTATCATGGGTCAAGTGGAATAAAAAAAATTGCATCTGATATTGCTAAAAGAACTAAATCCTTAAAAACTGGTTTAGAGAAACAAAACATAGAAGTCGTAACTCAAAACTTTTTCGATACTATTGCTATTAAAGTAGCTGATAAGGAGCAACTAAAGAAAAAAGCAGAAGAAGCAGGAATTAACTTCTTTTACAAATTAGATGATGTTGTTTTAATTTCATTAAATGAGACAACAAAAAACGTACACGTTAAGGCAATATTAGAGTTGTTTGGGAAAAATAACTTTGCGCTTTCACACGAAACAGGAATTCAATCCAATAGTGTCCGAACAACACCTTACTTACAGCATCCTATTTTCAATAAGTATCATTCTGAAACAGATATGATGCGTTATTTAAAACGATTAGAAAACAAAGATTTATCCCTTGTTCATTCTATGATTGCGTTGGGGTCTTGTACAATGAAATTAAATGCTGCTTCAGAAATGATTCCTTTGTCTTGGAGAGAATTTAACAGCATTCACCCATTCGTACCAGCTAATCAAACAGAAGGATATAAGATTATAATTGATGATTTAAAATCTGCATTAAAAACAGCTACTGGATTTGCTGATATTAGTTTACAGCCAAACTCTGGTGCCCAAGGTGAATATGCAGGTTTAATGGTTATTAAAGCCTTTCATGAAGACAATCATCAACCAAACAGAAATGTTTGCTTAATTCCATCATCAGCGCATGGCACAAACCCAGCATCGGCTATAATGGCTGGATTTAAGGTGGTCGTTATAAAGTGTGATGAGAAAGGAAATATTGATTTAACTGATTTAAAGCAAAAATCTGAGGATCATAAAGAAGACCTTGGCGCATTAATGGTTACTTACCCTTCTACTCATGGAGTATATGAAGAAGGAATTATTGAAATCACTGATCTCATTCACGAATACGGCGGACAAGTATATATGGATGGGGCGAATATGAATGCTCAAGTTGGGTTAACAAATCCAGCTACTATTGGTGCTGATGTTTGTCACTTGAATCTTCATAAAACATTTGCCATTCCTCATGGTGGTGGCGGACCTGGTTTAGGTCCAATTGGAGTCGCACAACATCTTGCTCCATTTTTACCTTCACATCCTATTGTAAAATGTGGAGGTTTTAAAGGAATCGACGCTTTAGCTGCAGCTCCTTATAGTAGTGCTTTAATTTCGATCATATCATTAGGATATTGTAGAATGTTAGGTGCAGAAGGGATGAAAGCTGCATCTGAATCGGCAATTCTAAATGCGAATTACTTAAAAGGGTTATTAGAACCTCATTATCCGATATTATATTCTGGAACAAAAGGAACTGTTGCGCATGAAATGATTGTTGACTGCAGAGGCTTTAAAGATCATGGCGTTACGGTTACAGACATTGCAAAACGTTTGATTGATTTTGGTTTTCACTCTCCTACTGTTTCATTTCCCGTTGCAGGAACTTTAATGATTGAACCTACTGAAAGTGAATCGAAAGATGAATTAGATCGTTTTGCTGAGGCAATGGTTACAATCGCTGAAGAAATTAAGGAAATCGCAAACGGCGTTTATCCAAAAGATGATAACGTTCTAGTAAACGCTCCTCATACGGCAACCTCTTTAATTAAAGGCGAATGGAATCATTCTTATACAAGAGAAAAAGCAGCATACCCTGCTCCTTATACCATTAACAATAAGTTTTGGGTTTCTGTATCAAGAATTGATGATGCATATGGAGATAGGAACCTAATCTGTAGCTGTCCTCCTATTGAGGAATATGCTTAACTAAAAATACATTTTAATAATCAAGCTGTTTCCTTAAAGAAACAGCTTTTTTATTTTGTACAATAGGCATATATTTACGCTCAAATTCAACAAAATGAAGCAATCAGATAAAAGACTGTATTGGAAAAAAAACGTTAAATACTTACTAATTTTATTATCCGTTTGGTTTTTTGTTTCCTTTGTTTTGGGGGTTTTCTTTGTAGATTATCTTGATGGTGTTAAAAAAACAGCAGATGGAATTGTCGAAGATCCTGAATCCATCTTTCACGGATTCAGACTTGGAGGGTTTAAACTAGGGTTTTGGATTGGTCAACAAGGAGCAGTTTATGTATTTGTTCTGCTCATCTTAATCTATGTTATTTTAATGAACAGACTAGACAAGAAATTCAATATCGAAGAAAAAGAAATTACAACTTCAGATCACTAATCAGATCAATCAAAACTTTATCATGGACGTACAAATTTGGACATATATAATTGTGGGGATTACATTTTCGATTTATATCGGAATTGCAATTGGAGCGCGCGCAGGATCAACAAAAGAATTTTATGTAGCAGGCGGAGGGGTTTCTCCGTTAGCGAATGGGTTAGCAACTGCTGCCGATTGGATGTCGGCTGCCTCATTTCTTGGATTAGCTGGAATTATTTCCTTTAGCGGACGAGATGGTTCTGTTTATTTAATGGGCTGGACCGGTGGATATGTACTACTAGCCTTATTATTAGCCCCATACTTAAGAAAGTTCGGGAAATTTACAGTTCCTGATTTTGTTGGTGATCGCTATTATTCCCAAACTGCACGAATCATTGCTGTTATTTGTGCCTTATTTATATCATTCACCTATGTTGCTGGGCAAATGAGAGGTGTTGGTATTGTTTTCAGTAGATTCCTCCAGGTAGATATTACTTGGGGTGTAATAATGGGAATGACTATCGTTTTCTTTTATGCTGTTTTAGGAGGTATGAAAGGAATCACATATACCCAAGTAGCACAATATTGTGTTTTAATTTTTGCCTTTACTGTTCCTGCTGTCTATATCTCATTAATGTTAACTGACAATCCTATTCCGCAACTCGGGTTTGGAGCTGATTTAGTTGACGAACCTGGCATGTCGCTTTTAGATAAACTGGATGGATTAAGTGAAGAGCTGGGTTTTAACAAATACACCGAAGGCCAAAAAGGTACAATGGACACCTTTTTCATCACTATGGCCTTAATGGTTGGAACTGCTGGACTACCGCACGTAATCGTACGCTTCTTTACGGTTCCTAAAGTAAGTGATGCTCGAAAATCAGGATTATACGCTTTAGTATTCATTGCTATACTTTATACAATGGCACCTGCTGTATCGGCTTTTGCTCGAACAAACTTATTGGCTACCATTCCAGGAGCAACTTATAAAGAAGTCCCTCAGTGGTTTAAAAAATGGGAAAATGCGGGATTAATTTCTTGGGTAGATAAAAATAAGGATGGGAAAATCAAATATGGGCCTGGGATTGCTTTTGGAGAAAATGCAGACGGAAAGCTGAAACCTCAACTACTTTTTGATAAAGCGGGAGAACTTCAGCGTGGAGAAAATAATGAGGTAAAACTTTACAATGCGCCATCTAATAATTCGAACGAGCTATATATAGACAAAGATATTATCGTTTTAGCAAACCCTGAGATTGCTGGATTACCAGATTGGGTTATTGCATTAGTTGCAGCAGGAGGACTTGCTGCTGCACTTTCAACTGCAGCAGGCTTACTACTTGTTATTTCAACATCAGTTGCGCATGATCTAATTAAAAAAAGTATAAATCCTGATATTTCTGAAAAAGGAGAGTTAATAGCAGCAAGACTAGCGGCGGTAGGTGCAGTTTTAGTTGCTGGATATTTTGGTGTCAACCCTCCTGATTACGTCGCCGCAGTAGTTGCACTTGCGTTTGGATTAGCAGCAGCATCTTTCTTCCCTATTTTAATATTAGGGATATTTTCTAAAAAAATAAATAAGCAAGGTGCTATTTCGGGAATGCTTGCTGGACTAATTTCCACACTTGCATACATCGTATACTTTAAGTTTGTAAACGTAACCGACAACAAACCTGAAAACTGGTTATTTGGAATATCACCTGAAGGATTTGGAACTTTTGGAATGATCCTAAACTTCATTATAACAGTTACCGTTTCTAAATTCACACCTGAACCGCCAAAAGAAGTTCAAAATATGGTTGAAGCACTTAGGTACCCTGGTGAGGCTAAAGAATAATAAGAAAGGTAATATCCGCTTTATACTTTTTCAGTATTTACGAACATACTGTTTCAGGTAAGTATTAACACATAAAAAATGCAGGAACAAATGTTCCTGCATTTTAAGCTCTTAAACCGTGATGTTTTATTAAAAACCTATTCCCTTTTTAACATCTTCCATAGAGGTTAATTCACCTTTATATTTATTGAGTTGAAACGTATATTCTTTAGTGCTTTCACTTATTGCGCAAGCTTTAAAATCATCGTATGTTAAGTAGTACAATGCATTATGTTTCACAGCCCAAATTAAATTATCAGATTTTTGCATAATCGTAAATTTAGGGAAGGAATAATCGGATCTGTCAGGACTTTTGTTACAAAGAATTCCATTAAAGCCTTTATAAACAGAACTCACCATTTCAAAATTTAAAACTCCGCCTTTTTCGTCTTGAAAAAATGCCTTTAAAACGATCTTTTGTTTTCCTGGAACCAAGTTAGGATTATCACAATTCCACACACCGAATCCATCGATACTGAAACTTCTAACTATTCCGTTAGACATTAAGCTACCCCCTGCTTTTAATGCTTTTTCATCATACTCTTTTTGACGTTTTTCTTTTATTCCCCTTACCTTCTCTCTTACTTTTTTTAAGCTATCCAAAGCCACTTCATACTTTCTTTTATCTTCAGAATTAGCGGCTGCGATAACTCTATTTTGCTCAGCTATAATCGCCCTTAATTCAATTGCCTTTTTATTAGCCGCTCTTATTCGCTCGTTTTCTGCTTCAATCTGTTTATTACGTTCTTTAATTTTTTCTTCTTTCTCTAAACGTTTTTCTACTGCCAACTGATATTGTTTTTGTCTCTTTTTGAATACCAAAAGTGCCTTATCATAACTTTTACCTTCAAAAACTGGACGTGTTTGATAGGAAACCGTTTTATTTTCATTAGAAAACGTAACCCTATAAATCCCTTCTTTTTCTGAAGGCTCAACGCGCATATCACTCCATAGCTCATCTCCATCGCTTGCTTTATAATTTTTATCCTCAGGAATTATTTCAAAGTTCAAATTATCATAAGCCTCTAACTCTTTTACGGATCCAGGTTCAATAGTAACCGAAAAGGATGGCATTTCCCCATTGGCTTTAGCAGGAGCAATTGGAGCTATTAATTTTTCAACTTTTTTTCTATTAATTTTCTTTTTACCATAAACTACTTCTTTGGCTTTCGTTAAATCATTTATTGCAGGTTTACCCTTACACATCCAGTTTCTTTTGACAGTATCAAGCTGGTAAAGATTGTGACTCGGGCTATTCGTTCCAGACACCATATTAATTTCTGGCTGCGCATTTTGATTAACAAAAACAGATTTATTATTTTGATGCGCAACAACTTCACACATACCCGAAGATTCGAATTGATAATTAACACCACTTGAATCGTAATCCATAGGAATTCCTGAAACAAAAAAATCAAAAGGATCCGAAAATTCCCTGTATTCAACTTTCACATCTCCTTTAATGATGTTTCCACTCGCGTCAACAAATGAATTTTTAGGAAAAATCAGTATCGATCCAGATTTATCAAATAAAGTATCTCCTAATTTTGCGTTAACGGTAAATGATTCTTTTGGAACATTTAACCCTTTTATTGGCGGATTAATAAAAGAAACTTCATTTTTAAGAATGGGAGTTAATGTTTTCTCAAAAAAAACATCTTTTTCTTCGGTAGTGTTTTCATCACAACTGAATAATACTACAGCTACTAAAAATAACGGAACAACTTTTTTCATGGTAATATAATGAACCGATTCAAAATGGTTACAAACATCTAACTTAATCCCGAAGAATATGAACATATTTCCACACCATTCAAACCTTATATTAATAGCTATTTAAAACTCTTTTGGCTAATTCTATTTATCACTTTATTTTTTCTCTTTAACTCTACATCCATAAAAAAACCTGGATTACTTGAACGAAAGAGTGAATTTATTTTTCATACAAAAGATTTATTGCAATGTCTACTATGCATCCAAAATTTTATTTCACAAGTTTTTTTTTTAAAAAACCCTTTTTAAAAAACAAAACTATTTGACAATGAAAACATTAACATAGTTTTTACACTT
>CAJJCC010000029.1 GCA_905182585.1 uncultured Flavobacteriales bacterium | reverse complement strand
TTATCAAAAAACCACTCTTCTTTTAATCTATATCTCTTAACAGCATGCGGAGCAAAATCTTCCTTTATAGGAAGTGGTTTTAAATCCCCATTTTCATCTTCAACATATTCAGTATCAATTTTTGTTGTTTTTTGCTCAACCTCTGCAACCGTTAATCTAACTGTAAACTCATCATCTAAAACATCATAAGGTGTAATAGTGACCAAAGCAGCGGGGTTGGTAACAGCTTCATAAATTAATTGAGTCATGCTCTGACGATCCATTATTTTTTCCGTTGGGAAATATAATGGATGATTAATCTTCTCTCTTAAATCAAGAACTCTCCAGATTCTTTTCATCCACATGACATCTGCCTCTCTTAATGGAGAGTAAGGAATTACCCTTTTAGAAACACGGTGTTCTCTTACATAAGTACCATCTAAGATATCTTGAGCAGCGGATTCATTAGAAGAAAACACTCCTAACAAAACTAAACCAGCAATTAACTTAATAGATTTCATAACACACACTTTAAAAAGTAAAACCTTCTGTACACATACGGGTACAGAAGGTTGAAATTTTATTACTACCTAACTTTAAAAATTAAAGAAGGTACTTTACGAGCACCACCTGGCATTTTCACCTTTATATCTTCAAAGTAAATTCTTGAACCTCTTCCTACTTTTGTAAGAACTTTTTTCATTGCAGGTGTCAATTTATTTCCTTTAGCTTTAAAAGACATTAAATCCGTCCCTAATTTCACTGTTAAAGTAAACTGTTGAACACTAACACTTAAATCAAAATCAAAGTTCTCCATTTTGGCATCTACTTTAGAGATTGCTCTTAACTTTCCTTTAGAAATTAATCCCTCTTTAGATCCCAAAACAGAAGCAGCAGGATCGGGAAGTCTCTTAACACGGAAGTTACTTTTTCCTAAAATAGCTCCAGTCTTTTTATTTTTAACGACAACATCTACTCCTTTCTTATTTGTAGCCTTACTAGGTCTAACAATATAAGAACCACCTTTTTTATCTTCTTTAAAGGATAAACCTGGAGCGGATACTTCAATATCAGTAACTGATACTCCTGGGGCAGAAACACTAACAGGATTAGGTACACCAACATAAAACACTGACATCTTCGTAGCGGCTACTGTTGCGGATGGTTCTGCAACCATGTAACTTGATTTGAATCTTGTGAAAAAAGTTCCTTTAGAGGAAACATTCTTAATCACACCTGTTACAAAATGAACACCAGTTTCATCAGCAATAGTAGACCAAGTAGCTGCTCCATTATTAGATTTAAGTGTATTACTAACACTTAACATAGGCGCTTTAGCAACTTGACCAGGAGGAACTGTCATTTGCATTTTTCCGCCAAATTTCACTGTATCAACTTCTCCAATGATAATTTCTGAACTTGATTTACTGTTATAGGCTGCTAAATAAATTTCAGCACTAACACTATCACTTTTCAAAACGTACCCATTATCAAAATTCACTAAACCAATTGATTTATCAACGACCATACCTTCACCATCCATTTTAGATGCAATATGACCAACAACATCGGCTTCTGCATTTCTTATATATGATTGATATAAAGTAAGGTTAGCTGTTACAGATGCTAAAGGTAAATGTTCTGAAACCCTAGAAGCGAATGTGGTTTTAACACTCGGATCATTTGGATCCGGCTTTATAGATGTATCTAGTAGCTTTTCATATCTAGCTAATAAATAATCGTTTTCTGAATCACCATCACTATCTATAGTTTTAATTACTAAATCTCTGAATTCATCAACAGCCTTCGTTAAAGCTTTCCCGAACTTACTTGGAGCACCACCTGGAACATAATATTGAGCTCCTAAATCTTGGTTATCCTTGTTTAATGGAATTCCACCATCATCTAAAAACGGTTTTAATCCACCATTTACAGTATCAGCTAGTCCAGTTAAAATCAACCCTGAAGTCAACTTTATTTTATCGTCTGCGATTAACGCAACAACTTCATCGGCCTTCTTTTTCAGTTCCAATGCCTCATCAAGTTTCACTTGATAAGCTGGACTTGAAGCTGCAGCTTTTCGGATTGTATTGTAAAATGAATCATTTGCATTTGCAAAATTGTTAACGGTTTTGTTAATACCATTTTCTAACATTACGAATGCATTCAATAAACTTTTTGACGCGTTCATTGCTAACATTGCAAGTAGTACAAGGTACATCATACCAACCATCTGTTGCCTTGGGGTTCCACCTCCTCCCATAATTACTTAATTTTTAGGTTAAAAAATATTTTTTATAAATTTTGATTATGCTTGTCCGCCAATACTCATTGCAGATAACATATTACCATAAACAGTGTTTAGTTTAGATAAGTTCTCCCCTAATGCGGCAACTTCAGTTTTATATCGTTTAGTATCCTCAACAGAATCACTCAAGTTAGTTAATAACTCGTTAATGTTTGTTTGAACATCTGCAGACAACTTCATTCCGCTATTGTTTGCTTCAATTTGTTGTTCATAAACACCGTTCAATTCTCCTAAATTTTTAGTCATAGAAACTAATTGTTCAGCGTATGAAGTACCTTCTCCTTTAAGATCCGTAATTTCAGTTAATGAATCAGAAGCCTTAGAGTAAGCGTCAGACATTTTATCAACATTTTGAGAAGCACCTTCTAAAGAAGCAACTAACCCTTCAGTAGCTTGACTTGCAGTACCAACAGTATTTAAACTTTGAGCAGTTTCACCAAAGTTTCTTAATCCTTCTCCTAAAGACTCAATCAACTCAGAACCTACATTCGCATCCATTAACATTTGATCTAATTTCTGTGAAACTTGATCTCCGTTAGAATCTCCTGCAGAAACAGCAGTTGTTATAGTAGCATCTGCCTCTTCATCATCTGTATGTGCATCTAATTCATCTTCACCGTCATGAGACATTGCTAATTCTGGATAAACCAATGACCAATCTGTTTCCATGTGTGGTGGTTCAAAGGCTCCTAAAATAAATAATACTGCCTCAACAGTTAATCCACCGATAAGTGCAGGTGTAGCTCCAGGCCAATGCTGAATCTTAAACATAGCTCCAATAATTACGATGGCTGCACCAAACCCCGTAACCATATTCATAAATTTTTTCTTTTTGTAACTTCCTGACATAACTGAACTGATTTAAAAGATTAACAATAATGATTAAAATATAGTGTACTTAATTAAAAGTCTAAATTTGGTCACCATAGAATGGTGTTTTGAAAAGATTAATATACTTGAGAATCTCTAGTATCTCCTTTCTTACGACCAAGGTATGTTTCAACACATCTGTATCCAACATAACACTTAGCAGTATCTTGGTATTCATAAGTTCTGGCACCTGTTTGCATATAATATCCTATATCTTTCCAAGAACCACCACGAATTACTTTTCTTTTTAAAACTGGAGGATCATTATCTGTTGCTTCATATCTATAATCCATATTATAATCATGAGCAAAATTGTATGCCGCCTCTTCGTAAGAGTTTGCAGTCCATTCAGAAACATTTCCTGCCATATCATATAATCCAAATCCATTAGGCCAATAATGTGCAACAACAATTGTGTGCATACCACCATCATCAACATAGTTACCTCTTAATGGCTTAAAGTTTCCTAAGAAACAACCTCTTCTATTACGGATATAAGGTCCACCCCATGGGTATGGTGATTGATCAAAATTACCTCTTGAAGCATATTCCCATTCAGCTTCAGTTGGTAAACGGAAATCATTTACAATTACTTTACCTCTTGAATTTCTAAAGTCATTCATCAAATGAGTTCTCCAAATACAAAAAGCTGTTGCTTGTTTCCATGACACACCTACTACTGGGTAATGATCATAAACTGGATGCCAAAAATACATTTGAGTCATCGGTTCATTCCATGAATATGTGAAATCATGAACCCAAGATAAAGTATCTGGGTAAACATTTATAACCTCTCTTTTTATAAATTCACTTCTATCTGTAATTCCTTCACCATATTTCCAAGATTCAGAAGACGCAGATGCTTCGTCTATATTGGGATGATTAAATCTATTTACTTTTCCAGAAGCAGTTTTAAAATCAATCCACCAATACTCGAAATTAAATTTACGTGCGTCTAATTGGGCTCTTTTATAAAAACGTTCATCATTTTCACCATAATATAACTGACCTAATAATTCTGCGTAATCTTCATTTTCCCAAGGAACTCTTCTCCAATTTAACCTTTGGGCAAATTCTCCTTCATCATAGAAAAATTTATCAGGCTCGTCTTCAGCTAAAATTGTTAAAGCTAACGAATCTCTCACGTGATAAACAAACTGACGATATTCATCATTTGTAATTTCAGTTTCATCCATGTAGAATGACTGGATAGAAACAACTTTTTTCTGAGATGCCAAAGCGAAAGTGACTTCTTGATCACTAGGCCCCATGTGAAATGACCCTAGTGGAATGAACAACATTCCAAATGGATCCTCTTGGAAAAAGGGTTCTCTACCTGTACCTACTAATTCACCGTTACCAGCAGGACTACAACTTGTAATCAGTACCGTAGTAAGTAAAACACAACCTAAAAGTAACTTTCTCATACATCACTAGTTTAAATCCGCAAGCGGAAAATTAAAACATTTTTTCTAAAAAATCAACTTTACATTCGTAACACACACGAAATAAAAAACAATTAACGCCAAAAAAACATTAGTTACACCAATTCCCTAAAGGAATAATGGATCAACATAAGTATCAAAATCTGGAATTGGACGAGGAATTATGCAATAACCCAAGTATAACTCAACTGAACCAAAACTTCTGTTGTTTCTTTTAGTATCATTTACTTGTCCATCTTTCCAAAAAGTAAATTCCCCTCCATCCCCTAAACTTTGGGTTGTAAAATCGTAAGCAATCCCTACTTTTAAAGGGTTTGGTGATTTTACTCCATTATTTTTCATGTAATAGTTGAAACCAAAATTTGCTACAACTGCATCTTGAACTCTATAACCTGCTCCCAACCAAAACGATTTATTATATTCAGCAGTCAAATTAACATCTAATTGAGTTGTTGATAAATCCGTTTTGACTAACATATTTGGTTTAAGTACTAATCTCGTGGCCGGAATACCATGATAATAACCTGCTGTAATGTAGCCATGTGGCCGAACCTTAAGGTTTGTATTACTCAATGAATGCTTTTGTGGCAAAAGCTTTTGACCCGATATTCCAAAATATAATTTTTCAGGAACATAATAAAAAGCCCCAGCACCTAAATCAAAAGCGACATCTGAAGTACCGGATAAACCAGCAACTAAACCGTCATTGATATTAACCGCTTTTATTTCACCAGAAAATCCTTTTTGTAAGAATCCTAAATCTAATCCAAGACCTAACTTCCCATCTCCGATGTTTAAATGATATGAACCATTTATTTTGAAATCGACATTTTGCTCGAATCCAATTTTATCATAAACAATTACAGCACCTATACCAAAATTCTGAACTACACCACTGTAATTTAACATTCCTGTTTCAGGCCTTCCTTCAAATCCCAACCATTGCTCTCGAGCAATAAGATTAAAGCAATGCATTCCTTTAATACCTGTAGCTCCTGGGTTGATTGCATTATTCAAAAACATGTTTTGAGAAAACTGCGCATCCTGTTGAGCGCTCCCCACAAGTGTGAAAACTAAAGCTATTGCTGCTAATAAGACCCTTTTCATACTAATTACTTTTTGTTTACAATCCCAAACACACACTACAAACAACCAATAAAACTAATCATATTTTTTTTGGCAACAAAATTTAAAAATTTTTAACTTCTGAAAATTGTGAATGTTTGGTATTTTAAATACCCTTTCAATAATCATAATGCAGATTTATCAAAAAGTCACAGTTTTTTTCATTTTAACCTTATTGTATTTTGATTAGACAATGTAAACAAGCAATAATATTCTATTTTTGCAATATGGCAACACAAGAAGACGTTTTCAAGAAAGTTACTTCCCATGCTAAGGAATATGGGTTTGTTTTCCAGTCTAGTGAAATTTATGATGGTTTAAGTGCAGTTTACGACTACGGTCAAACAGGGTCTGCATTAAAGAAAAACATTAAAGATTATTGGTGGGATGCAATGGTTAAGATGAATGAGAACATAGTTGGAATTGATTCCTCTATTTTCATGCATCCTAAAACCTGGAAAGCTTCAGGCCACGTTGACGCCTTTAATGATCCATTAATTGACAATAAAGATTCTAAAAAAAGATATCGTGCTGATGTTCTGGTAGAAGAATATATTCAAAATAAATTAGAATCCAAAATTGACAAAGAAGTTAAAAAAGCAGCGAAAAGATTTGGAGATTCGTTTAATGAAACTGAATTCAAGACAACAAACCCAAGAGTATTGGGGTATTTTGAAAAAATAAATAGTATTGAAACTCGTTTGAAGAAAGTTCAAGAAGAGGAAGATATGGAAGGATTTAAGCAGCTCATTGTTGATTTAGAGATTCCATGTCCAGTTTCTGGAAGTAAAAACTGGACAGATGTTCGTCAGTTCAATTTGATGTTTTCCACGGAAATTGGCTCACTATCTGACGGCTCAACTAAAATTTATCTAAGACCTGAAACAGCTCAAGGTATTTTTGTGAATTATCTAAATGTTCAGAAAACTGGAAGGATGAAAATTCCTTTTGGAATTGCTCAGATAGGTAAGGCTTTTAGAAATGAAATCGTTGCAAGGCAATTTGTTTTTAGAATGAGAGAATTTGAACAAATGGAAATGCAATTTTTCGTTCGTCCAGGTGAGGAAGACAAATGGTACGAATACTGGAAAGAAACTAGAATGAAATGGCATAGAGCCATAGGATTTCCAGAAGGAAGTCATAAGTTCCATGATCATTTAAAACTTGCTCATTACGCAAAAGCTGCTGCTGATATTGAATTTCAATTCCCTTTTGGTTTTAAAGAGTTAGAAGGTGTACATTCAAGAGGTAATTTTGATTTATCACAACATGAGGAATTCTCAAAAAAGAAATTAAGGTATTTTGACCCTGAAATAAACGAAAGCTATATACCTAATGTTGTTGAAACTTCTATCGGAGTTGATAGGATGTTTTTAGCAGTTTTAAGCACAGCATTTACAGAAGAGAAGCTAGAGGACGGATCTGAAAGGACAGTTCTTAAATTACCTTCTTTCTTAGCGCCATATAAAGTAGCGGTACTTCCGTTAACTAAAAAAGATGGTTTGCCTGAAAAGGCAAGAGCAATCATAGATGCATTAAAATATGATTTTGAATGTTATTATGAGGAAAAAGATCAGATCGGAAAACGATATAGAAGGCAAGATGCAATTGGAACACCTTTTTGTATTACTGTTGACCATCAAACTTTAGAAGATAACACTGTTACTGTTAGAGAAAGAGATACAATGAAGCAAGAAAGAGTTGCCATTGATCACTTGGAAAAACTAATTGGTGAAAGTGTCAACGTTAAAAATATTTTGAAAAAGCTGAATTAAGTATTCATAATATAAAACTTCTAAATAGGTCTTTCTGAAATTCAGAAGGACCTATTTTTTTGTAACGTTCATTTAAACTTGAGTTATCATAGTAAACTATATAACTATGAAAACAATAATATCTATTGCATTTTTAACTCTTTGCACAACAACATTCTCTCAAACCATAAATCAAAGCTATAATTCAGCTACCGAGTTTTCTTCCAATAACAAGCAATCAATCAAGGTGACAGGGAATAGACTGAAAATTAACACGAAAATAATATACAACGCCCTGCCAAATGGCTATCACATCACCTATACATATACTTCAATTAGCTCATCAATTGAGGCTTTAGAAGACGAAACCACTATAAAGCGAGACGCTATACTTAAAAGCATCAAAAAATTAAACATAAAACCCAGTGACGTGATCGTGGATGTCATTGGCTTAGATCCAATTTTCAGCTTAAATTCAGATTCCTTTAACGTTAATATTCCTACCGGGTTTAAATCTACCCACAACATCACTTTTAATATTGAAGGAATCGAAACAGTTGATCAACTATCTAAGATTTGTTTTAAAAATAACATTTATGACATCATTGACATCGTGCCTTATATCAATTCATCCAAAATAATTGAAGATTCATTATCCAGAAAAGCAATCGAGGTTCTAAATCAAAAAAAGAAGCTTGCTAAGGAGATTGGATATAGTATTACCGATGGAAAACCATCCTTTGAAAAGACAAGGAATACTATATTCCCAAGTGAACGATATTTAAAGTCATTTATTCAAAACACCAGTTTATACCGCCATCATATTTCTCAAAACTCAACTATTAATTATAACCGAAGAGTGGAAATTGACGCTTACTATAACTTAGATTTAAGAGATGCTGATTTTGTTTTTAATTCCAAAGAAGTAAAACCCGTAATTCAATTCATATATGAAATAAACTATGGTTTTATAAAAAGAGACCGTGAAGAAGAAGCTCGATTAAAAGAATTAAGAATTGAGGAACGAAAAACGAAGAAGAATATTTTTATTCTTGATAAAAATGGTAAAATGAAGGAAGTAACTTTTTAAGTTATTTCCATAAATTCAATTTCTCCAATCTCAATTGATCTCCAAAGAAAATCTTGGTGCTTTCTTCAAAAGAATTAGTGAAATCTGAAACAAAAAAATGATGATTGCCAACTCCTTTATTATCGGTAGTCATATTTTTTGAAATCAATCTCCTTTTAACTTCTTCTGCAACAATTTTAGCACTATTCAATACTCTTATACTCTTTGAGCATTGCTTATAATAGTTTAAGATTTCAGTTTCGATAATTGGATAATGAGTACAACCCAAAATTAACGTATCGATATCTTTCAAAATTTCATGTGATAAATATTCGCTTATTACAGTAGCAGATATTGTATTATTGAAAAACCCTTCTTCGATCATGGAAGCCAACAAAGGTGTTGCTAGAGATTGTACTTCTACTTTTGGGTTTACTTTGTTAATAGATTTCCTATAAACTCCTGAGCCAACAGTCCCTTTGGTGGCGATAACACCGGCAACCTCTGATTTAGTTGATTTAAAAAAATCAGCTACTGGAGTAATCACATCAACTAAAGTAATATCGGAAGGTAGTACTTCCAAAACTTTTTTTCCTCCTAATGAAGAAGCCGTATTGCAAGCAATAACAATTGCTTTACAGTTTTGCGTCAATAAGAAATCACTTATTTTCTCCGAATACAACTCAATAGATTCAGGGGATTTATCTCCGTATGGAAAATGGGCGGTATCTCCAAAATAAACTAATTGTTCATTTGGCAGCAAATCATGAATAGCTTTAGCTACAGTTAGTCCACCAATACCACTATCAAAAATTCCAATTGGTCTATTATCTCCCATTAAACAGCTGCGTCAGGATATTTTGTAAATACATCTTCAATTTCTTGTAATAAAGCTTCCGGTAATTCAATATAAGCGGATTCTATATTCTCTTTTAGTTGACTCATTTTTGTTGCTCCAATAATTGTAGTATTTACAAACGGCCTGGACATTACAAATGCAAGAGACAATTCTGCTGTGGATAGCCCATTCTTTTTTGCAACCTCTTCAATGGCCCCAACAGCCAATTGAGCCTGCGGGTTTAAATACCTTCCGAAAATTGGGTAATCAGTCAACCTTCCTCCTTTTGGCTTAGCACTGTTTAAATACTTTCCTGTTAATGCTCCGAAAGCTAAAGGAGAATACGCCATTAACCCAATACCCTCAAATTGAGAAACCTCTGAACATCCATACTCATACAATCTATTTAATAAACTATATGAATTTTGTGTTGAAACTGGTTTAGGCAAACCATATTGTTCACAAAGCTGTAGTATTTTCATCATTCCCCAAGAAGTTTCATTTGAAACTCCCCAATTTTTAATTTTCCCTGATTCAACTAACTCCACCATAATTTCAATAACCTTCATGAAATTATGTTTATAATCTGAATTTTTTTCCCATGGGTAAATTCGTTGACCAAACCTATTATTACTACGTTCTGGCCAATGCAACTGATAAAGGTCTACATCATCAACTTTTAAGCGTTCTAAACTTCCTTCTAATGCTTTATTTATTTGGTCTTTTGAAAAATCAGGTCCATTACGAATATATTGAATTCCATTCCCTACTACTTTTGTAGCTAAAAACAATTCATCTCTTTTACCACTTTCCTCTAACCAATTCCCGATGATTTTCTCCGTTACTCCTCTTGTTTTAGGTTTTCCTGGAACTGGATACATTTCAGCAGTATCAAAAAAGTTTATTCCTTTTTCAAAAGCATAATCCATTTGAGCAAAAGCTTCATCTTGATTATTCTGTTCACCAAAAGTCATTGTTCCCAAACAAATCTTACTCACGTTTAAATCGGATAATCCTAATTTGTTCTTTTTCATTTCAATTTTAATCTAATAATTGATTAACAGTAGCTTCTCCAGAAACTGCATATAGCTTACCTGTGCTTAAATCTGAACACAAAAACCGAGTTCTTCTCTTTTTAATCAGTTTAAATCTTCTCCCATTACCTAGCTCAAAACAATCATTAACTTTTATTTCTTTAACTTTTAATGCGCCGTTATCAATCGGATTAGATGTCGCTTTAGGTTTTAGAATTACTTTATTTAATTCAGCCTCAGCTTCAGCTCCTAAAACAAGAATATCTTTAGCTTCAACTAAAAGCTCAACAAATAATGCCTTCCACTCCAAACCATGTGCATTTACTTTACTTTTATAAAGATCATAGCATTTTTTATGTGCTAGTTCATGTAAAAAAGTGATCATAAACTGAATCTCGCTTAAATCTAAATTCACAGAGATAGAGTTAGAGCCCGTTCGGAAATTATGTTTATAATCACCTAATTTAGATTTTCTTGGTGAAGAAATTCTAAAGTGGACTTTTTCTAACTTAATTTTTGAAAGAATTAAGTTCTGAAAATCCTGAGGTAGGAAATCTAAATTAAACTTGCTTCGAATCAACTTTTTGTGTTTTACTGAAAGTTGGACATGTCCCACATTTATCGCCACTTTTGCACGATAAAACTGAAAATGAAACAATTAAAGAAAAAACAATAATCACTGCCTTCATACCAAAATAATTTATAGTTAAAATAACCAAATTATATGAAGTTACTCGATAGAAAAGTATTAAAAATGTAAATTGTCAAGAGATTAACTTTCAATTAGTATTTTTACGCAACCTATTATGAAGAATAATTACGCAATTATCATGGCCGGAGGAGTCGGAAGCAGATTCTGGCCTTTTAGCACACAAGAAAATCCTAAGCAATTTTTAGATATTCTCGGGATTGGAAAAAGTTTAATTCAACTAACTTTTGAAAGATTATCCAAAGTTTGTCCTAAGGATCAAATTTTCATTGTTACAAATGATGATTATGCAGATTTGATTGACCAACAACTTCCGGAAATCCCAAAAGACAATATTCTGTTTGAGCCTGTAAGAAGAAACACAGCACCCTGTGTGGCATATGGCTGCTACAAAATCCACGATAAGAACCCAAACGCAAACATTTTAGTTGCTCCAAGTGATCATCTAATCATAAAAGAAGAAGATTATTTAAATGCAATTCGTGCCGCTTTTGATTCTTGCGCGAATGAGGACATTTTAATTACATTAGGAATTACGCCTACAAGACCCGATACTGGATATGGATATATTCAAGCTACAGACATTTTATTGGAATCTAATAAGGATTTATTAAAAGTAAAAACCTTTACAGAAAAACCGAATATAGAGTTGGCTGAAGTGTTTTTTGAAAGTGGTGATTTCTCATGGAATTCAGGAATGTTTATCTGGAGTTCAAAAAGCATTGTTAATTCGTTTAAACAAAATATGTTTGAAATCCATGATCTATTCAAAGATGGATTTGGAATTTACTGCACAGATAAAGAGCATGATTTTATCCAAGAAATTTATGCTCAATGTGTAAATATATCTGTTGATTACGCTATTCTAGAAAAAGCTGACAACGTATACGTTTTACCTTGCGATATAGGTTGGACAGATTTAGGAACTTGGGGATCTCTTTACAATCAAGTTGATAAGGATCCAAATGAAAATGCAATTGTAGGTAAATCTGTCAAGCTTTATAATTCAACAAAAAACATAATTTCCAATCCTACGGATAAATTAATAGTTATTGATGGACTTGAAGATTATATAGTGGTTAATACATCGGATGCCTTACTTATTTGTAAAAAAGACGATGAACAAAAAATTAAGCAATTTGTTACCGACTTAGGATCCACAAAAGAATTTAAGAAATTCATATAATGAAACTAGCACTCGACGCTGGAAATTCTCGAATAAAATTTGGGTTATTTGATGAGGGTAAGCTTATTAAAAGCGGGAGTTTGTTTAATCACGAAAATATTGGAAATTTGATTTCTGCTGATAAACTCAGTCAAATCACGCTGATTATTTCATGTAGTGTGCTTTCAGATATAAATATTTCTGGATTACCTGACGTGAAATACACAGCAATAAATCATAAATCAATTTTTCCGTTTAATATTAATTACAAAACACCGGATACATTAGGAATTGATAGAATAGTCGCTTGTGTTTCTAATTACCATAGCAACCAAGATTATTTAGTAATCGATGCAGGAACATGTATTACCTATGATTACGTTTCTGCTGAAAAAGGGTATTTAGGAGGAGCTATTTCTCCTGGGTTATCGCTTCGATTTAAATCAATGAACAATTTCACAGATAAACTACCGTTAATTAATACGTTTGAAACTAAACCTCACTTTATTGGAAACTCAACGGAATCATGCCTGAAGTCAGGGGTTATTAACGGACTCGTTTCAGAAATAAACGGTTTTATTACCCGTTTTAAAATACTAAGTCCAAACCTTACTGTTTTTTTAACAGGAGGAGACGCTATTTTTTTGGGTGATGAATTAAAAAATGACATCTTTGTAGACCAATATTTAGTGTTAAAAGGACTAAATAAATTAATTCAATTAAATGAAAATTAAACTTACTATAATCATACTTGTATGCTCGCACATAATGCTTGTGTCACAAGGAAATTCTCCCTTTTCTCAATTTGGACCTGGTGACTTTTACGAAAGTAACTTTCAATCTAATTTTGCTAAAAGTGGAATTGGAGCAAGTAATTACTCTTCTAACACGTTAAACCCACTAAACCCTAGTTCTTATTCTCAATTAACCTTAACAACTGGAGAAACAGGACTATATTCTAGCACAAACTGGGTTTCTACAGAAACGAAAAATGACATTATAAACAATACTAATTTAGCCGTATTTGGGTTAGGTTTTCCGCTAGGGAATAATTGGGGACTTGCTTTAGGCTTAACTCCTATCTCAAAACAAAATTATTCCAATTCATTTGCTGACAGTTTAAGCGACACCCCTGTTGAGTACGTTTATGAAGGTGATGGCGGTTTATCTGAAGTTTTTATTGGTACTGGTTTTGAAAAAAATGGATTCGCTTTTGGTGTAAATGGAAAATACATCTTTGGTCGATTAAACGACATCTCAAAAGTTAAATACAGCTCTGAAGAATTTAAAAGTGTTCGATTCCAAAATCTCTCTAACGTAAACGGGTTTTCCTTTAACACAGGAGCCCAATACAAAAAATCATTTAACACTAACTTCTATATTACATATGGAGTAACTTATGACTTAGGGTCGTCCATGAATACTAACAATTACCTGAAAGCTAATTACTTCACTAGTGGTGAAGCGACAACAGCAAGCGGTGATATAATTGATGCTGAATTTCACGAAACCGAATTTATTATTAATACAGAAGATGAGGCTTCAAAAGGGATTTTACAAATGCCCTCTGCGTTTCAATCTGGTATTTCAATTGGGAAATTTGAAGAATGGGAATTATCTGCAGAATACAAAACAAGAAGTCTTTCAAATTTCAGCTTAAACGCCGCGACTACTCAACTTGGAAATAGCCAAGGATTTATAATTGGCGGTAATATCATTCCAAACAGTAAAGCTTTAGGTAGATCAAACTACTGGAAAACAATTAATTACAATTTCGGAGCGAAAATTGGTCAAACTGGAATTTCGATAGACAATCAAGAATTATCTGAAATTGGCATAAATATTGGTCTTGGAATGCCGTTAAAGAAATTTAAATACCAAACAGAAACATTTGGTTCTTCAATTTATTTATCATTTGGATATTTACACAGAGGTAATAGTAACATAAATATTCAGGAGGATTTCTTAAACATAAACGCTAGTGTCGTATTTAACGATAAGTGGTTTGTTAAACGAAAATTTAATTAATATTAAGTATGATTAATACTACTCAAAGCACTTTTTTCTCGCTTCTTCTTGCTCTCTTAATTTCATTCTCATCTCAGGCACAACAAACTGAGATTAACTATGGTGAAAATCCTAATGAATGTAAAAAAAATCTAACAATAATGCTTACCTATTACAAGCAAAAGTCTTATAAAGATGCAGCAAGGACTTGGAGGTGGTGTTTTAACAACTGTCCTGAATCTTCAAAAAACATATATATAATTGGCGAAAAAATAATGAAAAACTTCATTAGTAAATCTAAAGAAGATAAAGCCTTGCGTTCTACTTATATCGATACATTATTAATGATTTATGATAAAAGATTAAAACACTTCTCTAAAGATGATAAAGGAATAATTAAGATTTTAGAATCTAAAGGAAAAGCACTTGCTCAATTTCGAATCAATGAATCTTATAATGAGGCATTCGATTTATTAGAAACAGTTGTTACAAGTCAGTTTCCAAAAGTTAAATCAACTACAGCTAAATCGTATATGTATAGTGTTAAGGTTATGTATAAAAAAGGGGCGCTAAGCTGCTCTGATGTAATTCAAGCCTATTTAAAAACAATGGAAATCGTTGCTGCAAACATTGATACTAAACCTGAAAAATATCAAGCACTAAAAGAAAAATCCATCAAATATGCAGATACTTGTTTAGATTGTGACTTACTAGATTCATTATATTCGACAAATTTTGAATCAAGTAAAAATGACACACTTTGGCTTGATGGGGGAATTGAACTGTTAAAAGAAAAGAAATGCTATAAAAAAGAGATATTAGTTAAAATGTTGGAGAAAAGATTTGAATCGGCTCCTGCTTCAAAAACAGCAATCGTATTAGCAAAATACTTTTCAGATAAACAAAACAAGACAAAAGCATTATCATTTTTTGACAAGGCGATTACGCTTGAGAAAGATTCTTCTGAGTTAGAAAAACACCTTATTAAAAAAGCTAAATTTCAAAACAACACAAGCGATTATTCAGGAGCAAGAGTAACAGCTAACAAAATAATAAAGCTTAACCCTCAGGCTGCAAAAGCTTACCTGATTATTGGGAATTCGATTATTTACGGTTCTGTGAATTGTAAATCTTTAAACTTTGGAGGCGCTGAAGTGTTTTGGGTTGCTGTTGATTATTTTAATAAGGCAGCCAGACTTGCAAAAGAACCTAAAACAAAAGCAAAAGCGCTTGAAAAAGCAGATAAGTATACAGCTTACTTTCCAGCTAAAAATACTATTTTTCTTAAAAGTTTAAATCCAGGTGATCCCTATAAGGTTGAATGTTGGATTAATGCTTCAACAACCATTAGAGAAAAAAAATAATTGAGCACGCAATTCAAAAAAATATTCATTGAAAGCATAAGCATTATAGTGCTTATGCTTTTTGTCTTTTCATGTTCCAGTGATCTAGACAACATGAAGCAATCGGTTAATATTGAAGGGGACGTTCCTGATTCATATTATACTAATTTTAATATTACTTATTCTGATTCAGGTGCTTTAAAAGTTAAAATAACGGGTGAAATACTTGAGCAGTACGCCGCGACAAAAGAAGTTGAAGGTAAAGACATTATGAAGGATAGTGTTCACATCCGATTTTACAATCAATTAAAAGAAGTTTCAAGTGAACTTAAAGCCGATTATGCTATTCGATTTCATGAATCAGAAAAAATGTATGCGAAAGGAAATGTGATGGTAATTAATAACGAAGGTGAAAAACTAAATACTGAAAAACTTCTTTGGGATGCTAAAGCAAAACAAATTATTTGCGACACAACCGTTCTTATAACCAAACCAAGCGGACAAAAAATAATTGGAACTAGTTTGGTTTCTGATCAAAACTTTGAAAATTATCAAATCACCGGCGTAACCGGAGAACTCCCATTTAAACGTGAAAAATCACCTAAATAAAATTTTAGAATATACTTGGCTAGCAATAGCTATTTTAGCAATAATTGCATTTATTTATTACTATTACAACTATGGATTTCAGCCAGTTAAACCGCTGATTATAATAATACCTATTTCTATTATCTTTTATTTAGTTAGAAGACAACGAAGTAGTAAATTTGAAAAAGAAGAAAAATGACCGATTGGTTAATTATAATTTCTACTATTCTATTATCTGCCATTTTTTCGGGGCTTGAAATTGCTTTTATCACCGCGGATAAAATGCTAATGGAAATCATTAATAAAAAAGGTGGTATAACAGCAAAAGTATTAACAGCGTTTACAAGCTCACCTTCTCGGTTTATAGCAACACTTTTAATTGGTAATAATCTAGCCTTAGTGACCTTTGGTGTTTATATGGAAGAATTACTGGAGCCGCAGTTCAAATTGTTCACAGAAAACACTTTATTCATTCTTTTATTACAAACAATCGTTTCGACAATTGTTATTTTACTTTTCGCAGAATATTTACCAAAAACATTATTCAGGTTAAAACCTAATCTCACCTTAAGGTTTTTTTCATATCCTATGTATGCCATTTTCTGGAGTTTAAAATGGGTTGTAATCAGTATTGTAGGCTTCTCTAAATTCATTTTAAGGAAATTTCTCAATGTCGATATAAAAGAAGACAAGCCCATCTTTGGAAGAATGGAATTAAAACAATATTTAAATTCAAGAACTAAAAACACTAAAGATGAAGAAAAGTTGGACTCTGAGGTTCAATATTATAAAAATGTTTTAGATTTCCAATCCGTTAAAGTAAGAGATTGCATGGTTCCGAGAACAGAAATCATTGCCTTAGAATTCAATACCTCACTAGAAAAACTGAATAAAGTATTTATCGAAACTGGTCATTCTAAAATTCTAATTTTTAAAGATTCAATAGACGAAATTATTGGCTTTGTACATTCTAAAGAGGTGTTTAAACAACCCAAAACAATTGCATCAATATTACTTCCTATAGGTTATATTCCTGAGTCAATGCTAGCTCAGCGCGCATTAAATAACTTCATCCAATTAAGGAAAAGTGTTCTGATTGTAGTTGATGAATTTGGAGGAACAGCCGGAATGTTAACTGTAGAAGATATTCTAGAAGAAATCCTTGGTGAAATTGAAGATGAACATGACAAAATCGATTTAATAGAAGAGCAATTAAGTGACTTTGAATTTTTATTCTCAGGTCGCTTAGAGGTGGATTATCTTAATAAAAATTATAATTTAAGAATCCCTACAAATGAAAGCTATGAAACAATAGCGGGTTATATCTTCCTGCACACAGAATCTATTCCCAAAGAAGGTGACGTTGTTTTGATAGATCAATTCTCAATTTTAATTGAAAAAGTTGGTGAAACACGCATCGAATTAATCAAATTAGTCCTTACTCCAGAAGGCTCAGAAGTTTAAATCCAGATTATTATTCTTCAACAGTTAAATCAACTTGCTTTTTTTTCATTTATCAATCAAACTGTAGTATATTCGTACACCTTTTAAAATTGGATAAAAATGGCAATGATTCAAAAAATTAGAGACAATTCTTTATTAACATTAATCGTAATTGGTGGAGCTGTTTTTGCTTTCATCCTAACAGATTTTTTAAGCAGTAGCCCTGGAACTAAAATCGACAACTCTGTTGGTTCATTCGAAGGTGTTGAAATATCAAATGATGACTTTAGGGCTGAGCGTGAAAAAATCGTTTTCTTAACAAACCCTGGACAAAACTTTAGTAGTGTTAAAGATTTTCAAAAAGGCCAATACACAAATCAAACTTGGAATAGCATTCTTAGAGATCGTTTTCTTTTAAACGAATGTAAAGAACTTGGAATTACAATTACAGGTAATGAAGAAGAGGATATGTTAGTTGGTGAACAACCTTCACCGTTTTTCGTGAACTACTTATTTGGTGGTCAAAGTAAATACGAACAAAATCGTCAACAAATATCATCAGACCCTTCGAACTTTGCAAAGTTTGCTTACTTAGGCCAACGAAACCAGCAAGGTCAAGTTATTAACGAAATTCCTTTAGGTCAAAACGCTTACTGGGTTAAGGATTTTGGTGTTAAACTTAGAATTCAAGATAAATTCCAGAGAATTCTATCTAGTTGTTTCTATACTACCTCATCTTTAGCGAAGGATGAATTCATAAGTAATAATTCTACAAAAGACGTTCAAATTGCTTACGTAAATCTAAATACTATTTCTGATACATCTGCTAATCCAACTGACTCTGATATCAAAGCTGCTTATGATGAATTGAAACCTCAATTTGTTAAAAAGGAGGAAACAAGAAAGTTATTATATGCGAAATTTGACTTGCAACCTTCACAAGCTGACAGATCTAATGTAATTAAAACTGTTGCGAGTTTAAAGCAAACTTTAATTGAAGAGAAAGAGTCTAAGCTGTTTATTAAAAATGAAAGTGAAACTGCGATTGATCTTAATTTTTACAAGAAAGGTGAATTCACAGATAAAACTGCAGGAATTGATACATTAATGTTCAACCTTAACAAAGGTGATGTATACGGTCCGTTTACAAACCCTGCACAATCTAAGTTTGGAGTTGCTAAAGTTTTAGATGTTAAGTTTTTAGCCGATTCAGCAAAAATAAACTCATTCTTAATTTCGCCAATGACTTGGTATGAAAAAATTGTCACTGATCCACAAGATCAAAAACAAGCTGCTGACTTTAGAAAAGCTTATAGAGATGGAGCTGACAGTTTAGCTGCATTAATTAAAGCTAATCCTGCTGCTATGGCTTCTATTCCTAAAGACTTTTGGTTAGATACTGTTGCAATTCAAAAGAAAGGAAATATAGGCTGGATTCAGACTAACTTCTTTGAATTCGGTAAAAACTTTAACGATAGTGTTTTCTTTGGAAAAACTGGTGATGTAAAAGTTGTTCCTGTTAGCTTTCAAAAAAACCAACAATTCCTTTCAATTCTTCACATTGAAAAGTTCGGAGCAAAGGTTAAGAAAATGCAAATTGGTGTGATTACTAAAAACGTTACTCCAGGAGATGAAACGTTAGATGAGTATATGGGAAAAGCTAATCAAGTTGCTTTTGCTTTAAAAGATGGTTTAAAAATAGCTTCATTACAAGACAGCTTACAGTTTGTAGTTGATTCAGTTGATGTTACTGGTGCTACATTCTCCTTAAGAGGTGTTTTAGACAGTAGAAAGGTTATTAACTGGGCATTCAATACGGAGTTAAATCAGCCCTCAAATGTCTTCACAACTCCTAGCTCTTACTTGGTTGCAATTGTTACTAACGAAAACTCTAGTGAGTATAAGTCTTTAGATGATGAAACTGTTAAATACACGTGTGAAGACCATGCAAGAAGAAATAAGCAAAGGCAACAAGTATTAAAAAACTTTCCAGAAATTACTGCTGAGAATATTACTCAATTCCCTTCTTTGTATAAAGGTGGTTTAGTGAACAATTCATCAGCTGTAAAAATTAAACAAGGTGTTTCTCAATTCTCAAGAGAATCAAAAGTAACTGGAGCAATTGCAGGTTTAAATGCTGGAGAGGTTTCAGAGATAATTGAAGGTGAGTATGGTGTTTACGTTATTTACGTTACGAAAGCAAATAACGCTGAAATTACTGAAGACAATACTTTTGAAGTCGAAAAGAACCAACTTCAAGGAACAACTCAACGTATCGGGGGCTTATTGCTTGATGAGTATGTAACTGAAAAATCAGATTTAAGTGATAATAGAAAAACATTACGATAAGCTCAGATAGCTTTCTTTTAAAAGGCACTTCAAACGAAGTGCCTTTTTTTATGCCTTCGTCTTTCTTTGTGCAATTTTTTATCGCTCCCCCACTATTATATTGACTTAGTCATCGGGATAATTAAGCAATGACTCCGTTTTTTTTATCGTCTGCCACAAAGTAAATACTTCAAGCATACATGAAGCTCCAAAGCTAAGAATAGACTTGATGAAGTACTTTAAAAGACAGACTCTCTTATACGGTACAGACTTCTTTATAAGTATATATTAGAACTTTCCTTTAGCAAAGAATTGGAACATCAAATTACAAATTGGCACAAAAAAAGAGTCTAATAAAATTAGACTCTTTTTTTGTAATGCATTATAAATCTATCCCTTACCGTGACATTGTTTAAACTTCTTACCACTTCCACAAGGGCAAGCTTCATTTCGTCCAACAACCAATTGAGCTTTCGCTGGAGCATTATTTTCTTCAGCAATAGTTCCATCCAAATTCCCTCTTGAAGCCATTACCTTAGGGGAAGAAATAACTTTCGGTGATTGAGGTGGCGCAACTCGTCGTTGTTTTTGTTTTTGTTTTTGTTTTTGTTTTTGTGCATTTGGATCGTCTTGTAAAATCCCGGCCTTCATTAGGAAGGATACAATCTCCAAATTTATTTTCTCCATCATAATTAAAAAAACGTCATAAGACTCTTTCTTATATACTAATAAAGGATCTTTTTGCTCCATAGATGCATTCTGAACATTTGTTCTTAGATCATCCATTTCACGTAAATGCTCTTTCCATTCTTGATCTATAATTGCTAAGCTAATTGATCTTTCAAATTGCTTAATTACTTCAGCAGCTTGAGAATCGTAAGCCTTATCGATATTTACTGATATTTGAAGAATCTTAGACCCATTTGTAAAAGGTACGTTCATGCTTGAGAACTGCCCTCTTTGCGTTTCGTAAACCTCTTTTATAAATGGCATTGTTGCTTGAGCTAAGCCATCCTTTCTATTCTTATAAGCTTCTACGACCGTTTTAGCTACAACTTCGAATAAGCTTTTATCAGATGAATCCGTAAATTCAGCTTCATTCAATGGAGACTCTATTCCTAAATTCGTAATTAAATCAACTTTAAATGCTTCAAAATCCTTGTTATAAGTATACCTTAAAACAATCGCTTCAATAGCATCCATAAACATATTGGATACATCAATACTCAATCTATCTCCATAAAGTGCGTTTCTACGCTTTTTATAAATAACTTCTCTTTGAGCATTCATCACATCATCATACTCCAATAAACGCTTACGCATTCCGAAGTTGTTTTCTTCTACTTTCTTTTGTGCTCTTTCAATAGATTTAGATATCATTGAATGCTGGATTACTTCACCTTCTTCTAACCCCATTCTGTCCATCAATTTCGAAATTCTTTCAGAACCAAATAAACGCATTAAGTTATCATCAAGTGAAACAAAGAATTGAGAAGATCCAGGATCTCCCTGACGACCAGCTCTACCTCTTAATTGTCTATCAACCCTTCTTGACTCATGACGCTCAGTAGCAATAATAGCTAAGCCACCTTTGGATTTAACTTCATCAGACAACTTAATATCTGTCCCTCTACCGGCCATGTTAGTAGCAATAGTTACCATATTAGCTTGACCAGCTTCTCTTACTATTTGAGCTTCCTGACCATGCCGTTTCGCGTTCAATACATTATGTTTAATCCCACGCATTTTAAACGTTCTGCTAAACAATTCAGAAATCTCTACAGAGGTCGTTCCAACTAAAACTGGGCGACCTTGTTTTGATATTTCAGTGACCTCTTCAATTACTGCATTAAACTTTTCACGTTGTGTTTTGTATACTTTATCCTGACGATCATCACGTACAATTGGTTTATTCGTTGGAATTTCAATTACATCTAATTTATAAATATCCCATAATTCAGCCGCTTCAGTAACAGCAGTACCAGTCATACCACTTAATTTGTGATACATTCTGAAGTAATTTTGTAATGTTACGGATGCATAAGTTTGAGACGAAGCTTCAATCTTCACTCCCTCTTTTGCTTCAACAGCTTGATGTAGACCATCACTCCATCTTCTACCGTCCATAATACGACCGGTAGACTCATCTACAATCTTTACAGCATTATCCATAACAACATAGTCCTTTTCCTTTTCGAAAAGAGTATATGCTTTTAATAGTTGCTGCATTGTATGAAGCCTTTCAATCCTTATACTGTATTCCTGTGTTACTTTTGTTTTAGCTTGAGCTTTTTCTTGATCTGAAACTGAAGTATTGTCAACCTCAGCTAACATTAAACCAAGATCAGGCATTACAAAGAAATTTTTATCGTCAATAGATTTAGAAATCAATTCGATCCCTTGTTCTTTTAATTCAATTGTGTTTGACTTCTCATCAATTACAAAAAACAATTCATCATCAATTACATGCATTTGCTTTCCTTGCTCTTGCATGTAATTATTCTCCGTTTTTTGAAGTAATTGCTTTACTCCTTGCTCACTTAAAAACTTAATTAACGCCTTGTTTTTTGGCAAGCCACGATGAGCTCTTAACAATTCCTGTCCAGCTTCCTTTGTATTCTCTTCTTTAAAAAGTCGTTTTGACTCTGATAACTTTTTAGTAATTAATTGCTTTTGAGCTTGAAATAATTGCTGGACAAAAGGTTTTAATTTATCGAATTCCATGTTTGTTTCACGAGTCATTTGACCTGAAATAATCAATGGTGTTCTTGCATCATCAATTAAAACAGAATCGACTTCATCAACAATTGCATAATGATGCTTACGTTGAACTAACTCCTCAACATCCGAGGCCATATTATCTCTTAGGTAGTCAAACCCAAATTCATTGTTTGTTCCATAAGTAACATCACAATTATAAGCAGCTCTTCTTTCCTCACTATTCGGCTGATACTTATCGATACAATCGATTGATATACCATGAAACTCGAATAAAGGCGCCATCCAATCACAATCACGAGTAGCTAAGTAATCATTTACCGTTACTAAGTGAACTCCTCTTTGAGCTAATGCGTTTAAATAAACAGGAAGTGTTGCTACGAGAGTTTTTCCTTCTCCAGTAGCCATTTCTGCTGCTTTACCAGAATGAAGAATCACCCCACCAATTAATTGAACTTGGTAATGTTCCATTGCCCATTTAATTTCATTACCACCTGCTTCCCAAGTCGTATCGTAAATGGCTTTATCTCCTTCAACACTAAGATTATTTCGAACTGATGCAAGATCGCGGTCGAACTGAGAAGCCGTAACTTCTAGCTGATCATTATCCTTAAATCTTCTTGATGTTTCACGAATTGTTGCGAATGCTTTTGGCAGTATTTGATTCAATACCTCTTCGATCTTTCCATCAATCAATTTGTTGATTTCATCGATTTGCTTGTAATAGGCCTCTTTTTCTTTTACTTGTAAACCTAAAGTATCAGCTTTAACCTTTATTTCAGCGATCTGATTTTCTTCAGCTTTAATGTAAGCTTTAATCTCAGTTCTAAACTTATTTGAGTTTTCTCTCAACTCATCATTTGAAACTAATTTCAACTTTTCTTGTTCAGCTAAAATTTGCTTAACAAGTGGCAAAACAGCCTTTATATCTTTATCACTTTTTTTCCCAAAAAGCTTAGTAACTACTTTTCCTACCGAACCAATCATTCTTATATAAATTTGGTGTTATTTTCATCCGCTCTATCAAAAAGGATGCAATTATCAAATTTAAACTAAATCACTGTAAAATCGGCATATTTTACGCTTGGAACATGACAATTAATCCATAAAAAAGGGCTAATTAAAATTAGCCCTTAACCTTATCTTGTGCATCTTAATTAATCATCCAATTTCAATACTGCTAAGAATGCACTTTGCGGTACTTCTACCGAACCAATTTGGCGCATTTTCTTCTTACCAGCTTTCTGCTTTTCTAATAATTTCCTTTTTCTAGAAATATCACCACCGTAACATTTTGCTGTTACATCTTTTCTTAATGCTGAAATAGTTTCTCTTGCAATAATTTTAGCTCCAATTGCTGCTTGGATAGCAACTACAAATTGTTGACGTGGAATTAATTCTTTTAACTTCTTACAAATTTTCTTACCTAAATTAAACGCGTTATCAGAGTGTATTAATGCTGAAAGCGCATCAATATAGTCTCCATTTAATAAGATATCCATTTTCTTTAAACTCGACTGACGCATCCCTGAAGGATAATAATCAAAAGAAGCATATCCTTTCGAAACTGATTTTAGTCGATCATAAAAATCAAACACAATCTCAGCTAATGGCATTTCAAAAGTTAATTCAACTCTATCTGCACTTAAATATACTTGATTACTTAATTCACCTCTTTTCTCAATTGCTAAAGTCATTACCGATCCAACAAACTCAGATTTAGTAATAACTTGTGCTTTTATGTATGGCTCCTCAATCCACTCAATATTTGATGGGTCTGGTAATTCCGATGGATTGTTTACAATCATTTCTTCACCTGACCTAGTTGCACAATTATAGGATACGTTAGGTACAGTTGTAATAACATCCATCTCAAACTCACGCTCTAATCTTTCTGTAATAATCTCCATATGCAACATTCCTAAAAATCCACATCTGAAACCAAAACCTAAAGCTGCTGAACTCTCTGTTTCAAAAGTTAATGAAGCATCATTTAGTTGCAGCTTTTCCATTGCAGCTCTTAAATCCTCATAGTCCTCAGTTACAATAGGATAAACTCCTGCAAAAACCATTGGCTTAACTTCTTCAAAGCCATCAACAGCACTTGCACAAGGATTATCAAAGTTCGTAAGTGTATCACCAACTTTCACGTCTGCGGCACTTTTAATACCTGAAATAATATAACCAACATCCCCTGTTTTTAATTCTTTCTTAGGTTCCATATCCATGCGCAAAATCCCAATTTCATCTGCATGATATGTTTTTCCAGAATTAAAGAACTTTACTTTATCTCCTTTTTTAATACTTCCATTTAATACTCGGAAATAAGCAATAATCCCCCTAAACGAGTTGAAAACAGAATCAAATACCATTGCTTGAAGTGGTGCTTCAGGATCTCCTTTAGGAGCCGGAACATCACTAATAATAGCTTTTAAAATATCTTTTATCCCTAAACCTGTTTTACCAGATGCGGGAATGATTTTATCTCTTGAACAACCAATTAAATCAACAATTTGATCGGTAACTTCTTCCGGCTGAGCACCAGGAAGATCCATTTTATTTAAGATCGGAATAATCTCTAAATCATTCTCTAGGGCTAAATAAAGGTTTGATATTGTTTGCGCTTCTATTCCTTGAGCTGCATCTACAATCAGCAAAGCTCCTTCACATGCCGCAATACTTCTTGATACTTCATATGAAAAATCAACATGGCCAGGAGTATCAATTAAGTTTAATGTATACTGTTCACCATCTTGCTCATAATCCATTTGAATGGCATGAGATTTAATCGTGATTCCTCTTTCACGCTCGATATCCATGTCATCCAGAGTTTGTTCTTGCAAATCTCTATCCGACACAGTACCAGTCTCCTGCAGTAATCGATCTGCCAAAGTAGATTTACCGTGGTCGATATGTGCTATAATACAGAAGTTTCTTATGTTTTTCATAAATACAAAAGTAAGTAAATTTTAAGCTGCGCGCTTGTAAAGCACAAAATGCAATCGGTTTAACTATCTAGCAAATATTAATGCTTGAGAAGGATTTGAAGAAGGCTCAATTATTTGTCCGTCTTCATAAACTTTTACTCCATTAACAAACGTAGATTTAATTTGAGCAGCAAACTCTTGTCCTTCAAAAGGAGACCAGCCACATTTATATAAAATATTGGATTTAGTAACCGTCCAGGGATTGTTTAAGTTCACTAATACAAAATCAGCTTGAAAACCTTTTTTGATAAATCCTCTATTTGGAATCTCAAACAATACTGACGGAGAGTGACTCATTTTCTCAACAGCCTTTGTTATTGAAATCTTTCCTTGTCTAACCAACTCTAAAACTCCAACCATAGCATGCTGAACCAATGGTCCTCCTGACGGTGCAGAGAAATACTTATTACTCTTTTCTTCTAAAGTATGAGGCGCGTGATCGGTTGCAATAATATCAATTCTATCATCTAATACTGCTTGTAAAACAGCATCTCTATCTACTCTTGATTTCACTGCAGGATTCCATTTTATATGCGTTCCTTTTGAATCGTAATCTTCATCCGTAAACCACAAATGGTGAATACAAGCTTCAGCAGTAATTCGTTTTTCACTTATTGGAATATCATTTCTGAATAATTCAGTTTCTTTCGCTGTTGAGATATGTAAAATATGCAAACGAGCGTCTAACTCTTTTGCTAGCTCAACAGCCATGCTACTTGATTTATAACAAGCATCTGCGTCACGAATAATTGGATGGTATTTTATTGGAAGATCTTCTCCAAACTGTGCTTTATATTTAGCTTCGTTACCTCTAACAGTTGCTTCATCTTCACAATGTGTTGCAATTAACAAATCACACTTTCCGAAGATATTTCTTAAAGTCTCGCGATTATCAACCAACATATTTCCTGTTGAAGAACCCATGAATATTTTTATTCCACAAACGTTTTTTCCGTCCACAGCTAAAACCTCATCAAGATTTTCATTTGTAGCTCCAAAAAAGAAAGAGTGATTCGCTAACGCATCTTTAGCTGCAATGTTGAATTTGTTTTCTAACTCAGCATGCGTTGTAGTTTGTGGATTTGTATTGGGCATCTCCATAAAAGAAGTAATCCCTCCAGCTACTGCTGCTCTACTTTCAGTTCTAATATTAGCTTTATGTGTTAATCCTGGTTCACGAAAGTGTACCTGATCATCAATCATTCCTGGCAACAAGTGTAATCCAGTGGCATCAATTACTGCTGCGTTTTCATCCGAAAAACTAATATCTCCTTTAAAGACATCTTCAATCTTACCATTTTTAACAACTAAACTTCCAACAAACTCTTTGCCTTCGTTTACAATTGTTGCATTTTTAATGAATAATGTGCTCATAATCGAAATTTACTGAGCTACAAAGATAATTGAACTTAGTAAGAGTGCGTGATAGTTTAGGGATTGTTTATCCACAAATAGGGGATAGAATCAATACTTTTTAAACCAAGATTTGATTTTCATAAATAAAACACCAAAAATTGCTTCTTTAAAAATAGAAGAACTCATTTTTGATTGTCCTTTTTTACGATCCGTGAAAATTATTGGAACTTCATCAATTTTAAACCCTAAGCGCCATGCTGTAAATTTCATTTCGATTTGAAAAGCATAACCTACAAAATTGATCTTATTCAAATCAATTCGTTCCAAAACTCGACGATGATAACAAACATAACCTGCAGTTGTATCACGCACATGAATTCGAGTTACCCATCGAACATATACAGATGCAAAATAACTCATTAAAACTCGACTCATTGGCCAGTTAACAACGTTTACGCCACTAATATAACGTGAACCAACAGCAACATCTGCCCCGTCTATTTCACAAGCATTATACAGATCTATTAACGAATTTGGCGGATGAGAGAAATCAGCATCCATTTCTATAATGTAGCTATAATCGTGTATCAAAGCCCACTTAAATCCATGGATGTAAGCTGTTCCTAAACCTAATTTACCTGTTCGTTCTTCGATGTGGAGTTGACCCGGAAATTCTTGTTGTAGCTCTTTAACAATATTCGCTGTACCATCAGGTGAGCCGTCATCAACCACTAAAACGTGGTATGATTTTTCTAACCCAAAAACCAAACGAAGAATATCTTCGATATTCTCAATTTCGTTATACGTTGGTATTATTATTAAAGTATTCGACATTATTTTGCAGATGCAAGTTAAATATTAAAAGGGAAATATAAATGCTATTTTAAAAAGTTCATTACTTTATCAAAAAACTGCACTGGGTTTTCCGCGTGTAGCCAATGCCCGGCATCGTCAATTGTAGTGTACTGTGCCATTGGAAAAATATCTTCTATTACATCAATATCATCCTCTGTTATATAATTTGAGTTTTCGCCTCGAACAAAAAGTGTAGGATTTGTAAAATATGCGAAACCTTCTAGCGCCTCTCCTATATTTTCAATTTGAGCACTCAATACTTTTAAATTGAATTTCCAACCTAATGTTTCTTTGTCTTTCCTTGTTATACCTTTCATAAGGAACTGAACGATTCCTGGCTCTTGAATAGACTCTTCAATTTTAGCTTGAACTTCTTTTCGATTAGTTATCGTTTCGAAATTAACAGATTCTAATGCTGCTATTATATTTTGATGATGCGGAGCGTAGTACTTTGGAGCAATATCTACTACTACCATCTTTTTAATAAACTGAGGGTTTTCAATCGAAAATTGCATTACTGTTTTACCACCCATTGAGTGTCCTAATAAGTGTGCTTCTTCAATATTTTCAGACTCTAAAAACTGCAATAAATCAGCAGCCATTGTTTTATAATTATGCTTATCGAAATGAGGTGACCTACCGTGATTTCGTTGATCTAAAACATAGGTTGTAAAATGTTCACCAAACTGCTTACCTAAAGATTGCCAATTATCCAATGATCCAAAAAGACCATGCAAAATGACTAAAACCACTTCCCCCTCTCCGTACTTCTTAAAATTCAATCCCATTGTCCGTATTTAAAGCTCTTTTATATAATTGTATTGTGTTTTCCAACCCTAAATATAAGGCATCGGCAATTAAAGCATGTCCAATACTTACTTCAGCCAGTGCAGGGATTTGTTTTGCAAAATAATTTAAGTTTTCTAAACTTAAATCATGTCCGGCATTTACGCCTAAGCCAATCTCTTTCGCAAATACGGCAGCTTTTTTATAAGGTAAAACTGAATCCAAATTTCCCTTTGAAAATTCATGTGCAAATTGTTCGGTGTATAATTCAATTCGATCAGCTCCCGTTTTTTTCACCCATTCAATTTGTTCCAAAATAGGATCAACAAAAATGGAAACTCGGATTCCTTCATTTTGAAATTCTTTTGTTACTTCTGATAGAAGTTCAAAGTTCTTCTTTACATCCCATCCAGCATTACTAGTAATTGCTTCTGGCGGATCAGGTACTAAAGTGACTTGAGCAGGTTTGTTTTCTTTCACTAATTCAACAAAACCATCTCCAGGATATCCTTCTATATTGAATTCTGTTGATAATAAAGGATTAAGATCTCTTACATCCTGATAACGGATATGCCGTTCATCAGGTCTTGGGTGAACAGTTATTCCTTGAGCCCCAAATCGTTCGCAATCCTTGGCTACCTTGATTAAATTAGGCACATCTCCTCCTCTCGAATTCCTTAATGTGGCAATCTTATTTATATTAACGCTTAGTACTGTCATTTCTATTTATCTTAATGCAAAACTACAAAACTAAAAAAATACTACTTTTACAGTATCATTTTAATAGTATTTAACTGTGATTGCAAAAGAATTAATATCTGTACACATTCCATCCATCTCTTTTAATGATGAGGCTGAAAAGGCTTTGACGTTAATGGACGAGAACAAAGTGTCTCATATCCCGGTTGTTGACAACGGAGAATACCATGGTTTAATATCTGAAAATGAGATACTTGACCTAGAGGACATATTCCTACCTTTAAATCAAGTAAGGCCTATATTGACAAGGCCTTCTGTGAAAATGTATGATTACATTTATGATATCCTGTCTGTTTTTTCGCAGAATAACATTACAGCGCTCCCTGTTTTAGATGATAATGATCAATACATTGGAGTAATTGGGCAAGAAGAATTGGTTAAAACCTTGGCTAAACTCACCAATGCCAAAGAACCTGGTGGTGTAATTGTTTTGGGTTTAAACATCCGAGATTATTCTATGGTTCAAATCGCTCAAATTATTGAAAGTGAAAATGCCAAAATTCTTTCTTCTTACACAAGCACGCAAGATGATTCTTTAAAAATGGACATTGTTTTAAAAATTAATAAGTCTGACCTTTCTTCAATTTTAGCAAGTTTCACACGCTATGACTATGAGATCAAAGCTTCTTTTCACGAAAGCGAATACGAAGAAGATTTAGAAAGAAGGTATAATCAATTTATTAAATACTTAAACATTTAATCCGTGAGAGGATTATTCTCATTACTTGTTATATTTAGCATGTTTGTTAATAGATCGGTTTCTGCCCAAGAAATTGCAGAAATCAATGTTATTGGAAATAAGAAGACTAAACTTAAAATAATTTTCAGAGAACTTACTTTTACAGTTGGCGACACTATTCTTCCTAAGGACACAGCTAATCACACAACCAATTCAGAAAACAACTTATTTAACACATCCTTATTCAATTTCACAACAGTTCATTTTAAAGACACTTTAGGTAAATGGCATGTGGAAGTTGAACTTCAAGAACGTTGGTTCGTATGGCCTGAAGTAATAATTAAATTTCAAGATCGAAATTTTTCCGAATGGCTAAAAAACAAGGACTTAAGTAGAATTGACGCAGGAGTTCATTTAAATAAATTCAACTTTCTAGGCTTAAATCAAACCCTTCAAATAAACGGGTATCTAGGTTTTACCGAAAAATTCGGGTTTAAATACAAAGTACCTTATATTAACAAAAAGCTAAAAGATGGATTAAAAATAGCCTCTAATTACAGTACTCGAAATGAAATTTTCACGGGAGTTCGTAATAATGAAATGATTTATTTAAAAAATGACTCAGCCTCACTTTACTCAAGATTCAATTTTCAATTTGAATATTTTAGACGAAAAGGGTTTTACCAAAATCAATACTTCAATGCCGAATTCATTCAAATCAAAACTCAAAACGAACTTTCTAATTTAAGTAATCATTATATAGGTCAGTCTGATAATTTATTGCGCTACGGTTATTTGAGTTACAGGTA
Organism: uncultured Flavobacteriales bacterium; assembly: GCA_905182585.1. GTDB lineage: Bacteria > Bacteroidota > Bacteroidia > Flavobacteriales_C. The sequence goes on along the minus strand of CAJJCC010000029.1, from coordinate 9,767 downwards.
TAAGTTGGATAAGCGATTCAGCCAAAACTATCCCTTAAAAGGATTCTTTTTTGATGTTCAGCTAAAACAGTTTGGGCTAAATAAAATTGACAATTCTAATTTATCCGTAACACATCTTCAAAGTAACTACAGGTATTACAAACAAATAAAAAACCGTTTATATTGGGCCTCTGGTATTCATATTGGGCAGTTCATGCAAAATAATGTTCCTTTTATTTTTAAAAATGGATTGGGCTTTTCTAATTATGTGAGAGGTTATGAACCTTATGTCATCATGGGGAAAACTTCTAGCTTAATAAAAAACAACTTTAAAATTCAATTACTAAAACCTAAGAGCTATACTCTACCATTCATTAAGAAGATAAAAAAGTTTAGTAAAATACATTTTGCACTTTACCTTAACACATACATTGACGCTGGATATGTATTTGACAATAATCCATTGTCAAATGATTTAATAAATAACTTTCTTATTGGAGGAGGAACGGGATTGGACTGGATAACCTATTATGATGTGGTTATCAGAACTGAATACTCGGCAAATAAGATGGGAGAATATAACTTTAACATTAGTTTTGTTGCACCAATCTAACAAACGAATCATCTGTTAAACTTATTCGTACATAAAACGTAATATTGCACAATTATGAAAATAGGAGTTTACGGCATAAAATTTAATCCTGAGAAGCTAAGTACTTTTCAAAACCTTTTTACATTCCTAAAATCCAAATCTGCAGATAATACCATTTCTATCTATAGTGGTCTGCACAAGCAGCTGGTTGGAAATGTAAATGATATTGAAGGGTTTGGTAAATTCTCCTATTCTGATGAGATTAAAGGTTATGATTTACTAATCTGTTTAGGAGGAGATGGTTCCATTTTGGATTCACTTTCAATAGTAAGAAATTCAAATGTCCCTGTTTTTGGTATTAATACCGGTCGATTAGGATTCCTTTCTAGCATTTCTACTGAAGATGTTCAAAATCCTCTTGAAGAAATTTTTGCTGGAAATATAAACTCTGAAAAAAGAAGTATCCTTAAATTATCTACGAAATCAAATCATTTTGGAGATATTAATTATGCTTTAAATGAAGTTACTGTGCATAAAAAAGATTCATCTTCGATGATGATTATTCATGCATATGTAAACGATAAATTTTTAAATTCTTATTGGGCGGATGGTTTAATCATATCTACGCCAACAGGCTCAACTGGGTATAATTTAAGTTGTTCTGGTCCTATTGTAATGCCAGGAAGTGATGTGTTCATTATCACACCTATTGCTCCACATAACCTTAATGTCCGACCGTTAATTATTCCTGATCATAAAAAGATTACTTTAAAATTAGAAGGTAGAGATGATGAATTCCTTGTTGCTTTGGACGCAAGGAGTGAACCTATTAAAATTGATGAGGAATTAGTGATCGAACATGGTGAATATTATATGAATGTAGTAAGAGCTCCTGATCATTCCTTCTTTAGTACAATACGAAATAAGTTGAACTGGGGACTAGATAATCGAAACTAATTGATATTTAATTCATTCATATTGGATTAGAAACGGTGAAATTTATATCTTTGCTCGGTTATAGTGTTTTAAAGCATTGAAAATGAAAGCTAAATTACTTTTAATTATTATACTTCTAGGAGTTGGTTTTAATTCTGAAGCTCAGCGTTGGAAAAGATATAGATGGGAAACCATTTTTGGAATAGGCGCATCAAATTTCCTTGGAGACTTAGGAGGTGCTGATCAAGTAGGAACGAACTACATGAAGGATTTAGAGTGGTCCAAGACTAGACTCGCTATTACTGCGGGATTAAGGTTCAAGCAAACTCAACAAATATCTCATAAAATTGCTTTTACTGCAGGAATTGTAGCTGGTGACGATATGGAAACTGAAGACCCTATCCGTAGAGCTAGAGATTTAAATTTCAGATCTCCTATTTTGGAGTTAGGATATAATTTTGAATTTTACCTCAAAAAAGAGAAAAGAGGACACCGTTTTAAATTAAGAGGAGTTAAAGGATTAAGGAGTATGGCGATTTATCCGTATGGATTTTTGGGGATTTCAGGATTCTTTTTTGCTCCACAGGGTAAATTCGGTGACGGATGGCATTATTTACAAGAATTACATACAGAAGGACAAACATTAACTCCTACTCGAACAGCATACAGTAAATTTCAATTAGCCGTTCCATTAGGTCTTGGATTAAAAGTTGCTGTTGACAGGAGATGGTTAGTTAGTATCGAGTACGGATTGAGAAAAACATTCACAGATTATATTGACGATGTTAGTACTACTTACTATCCTAATGACCTAATTGAATCCCAATTTGGAACTCCTGCAGCTTTAGCTGCTGACCCTACTCAAGGAAGTTGGATTGGCTCTGCTTCATATGAACAACGTGGAGATCCTACAGATAATGACTCTTATATGTTTTTACTTTTAAGTGCAAACTACAAATTAAAAACTACCAGAGGTGGTTTACCTAAATTCAGATAAGATTAATAAAATTCAAATACTAAAACCTAAACTCTTACGTTTAGGTTTTGTTTTTTATGAAAGGTCTATTTCTCCATATATATATATTAATATCCACCCCTATTCTACTGGCTCAAACACCAACTTCTAGTTGGGAGTTAGGAGCATTTGGAGGTGATTCATATTATTTGGGAGAAACTAACCAAAAACATATCTTGCCATTTAACGTAGCCTTTGGTCCATTCCTTCGATATAATTACGATGAACGCCTAAGCTTAAAAGCAGCTTTAACAATAGGACAAATAGAAGGAAATGATGCTAATAGCAATAATTCCTTTAATAAGGATCGAAATTTTTCTTTTACATCTCAATTAATTGAAGGATCTATTATTGGTGAATTTAATTTTTTCTCTTTTTCAGCATTAGATCCGAATTCGTATAAAGCAACTCCATATTTTTTTATTGGAACTGCTTTTACCAACCATAATCCTAAAGCCAATTTTAACGGAATTCCAATTAGTACTGCTAGCCTTCAAACCGAAGGAAAAGCATTTTCAAAAAATATTTTCGTAATTCCACTAGGTGTTGGTATCAAAACAAGGTTTAATAGTTGGGGAATTGGTTTAAATTGGGGAATCAGAAAAACCTTTACAGATTACATGGACGACATTAGTACGGACTATATTACGGAAGCCTCAACAACGTCGGCAAGTCAAGCAAGCATAGCGAATACAACACAATATTCTAATGTTGATAATATAAAAAGAGGTGACCGATACAATAAAGACTGGTATGTATTTACTGGATTAACAATTTTTGTAAACTTAACCCCTGAAGAGGTGTGTCGTAAATGAATTAAAACACTATTTTTGTGGGCTTAAGCTAATCCAAAACTAACAGGTTTAATGGCTAAATTTGAAGAAGTAAATAAAAAAACCATACCTAAGCACGTAGCCATTATTATGGATGGAAACGGGCGATGGGCTAAACAAAAAGGTAGACTTCGTATTTTCGGACATAAGGGAGGTGTGAAAGCAGTTCAGTCTACAATTGAAGGAGCGGCCAAAGTTGGGGTTAAATATGTTACTTTATATGCATTTTCTACAGAGAATTGGAATCGGCCTAAATTTGAAGTTAATGCTTTGATGGACCTACTTGTTGACACAATCAAAAAAGAGGTTAAGACTTTAAATAAGAATAAAATTCGTTTGCAAGCTATTGGAGATTTAGACTCGTTACCAAAGAGAGCACAAGAAAAGCTTCAGTCTGCTATCGATGAAACAGCATCTAACGATCATATGACTTTAGTTTTAGCACTTAGTTATTCTGCAAAGTGGGAAATGATCAATGCTGTAAAATCAATTGCATCAAAACTTAAAGAAGGTAGTATCAGTGACCACGAAATTAACGAAGAGTTAATTGACAACTCACTTTCTACTGCCGGAATACCCAACCCTGAGTTAATGATTAGAACCTCAGGAGAACACCGAATTAGTAACTTTCTACTTTGGCAATTAGCTTATGCAGAATTATATTTCACACCTAAGTTGTGGCCTGACTTTAGAGACGAAGACTTTTATGATGCTTTAATCAGTTTTCAAAATCGAGAACGTCGTTTTGGGAAAACAAGCGAACAACTCACAGAAAAAAATAATTAATGAAACTACACTTTACAATATTTCTACTTACCATCTTTACTCTTTTTTCTAAAGGTCAAGTGATCGGTGACTCGCTTCAAACAACCCTATTGGACTCGACTCTTAAAACAGAGATTAAAATTCAAGAAAAACCTACTTTCAATCTGAACATACCTAAAGTATACACTATCAAATCAATTTCGATTGAAGGGACAAACAGAAATAAAAGTGCCGTTTTATTACGAAGTGGGTTAGCGGAAGGTGATGAAATAAAAGTACCTAGTGACGTTACTGCTGATGCGATTAAAAAACTTTGGGATTCTAAACTTTTTACTGATGTGAAATTATACATCTCTAAAATTGAAGGTAATGACATTCACTTACTTTTCAAGTTCAAGGAATCACCACAGATCGGAAAAATAGTTGTTGTAAAGGCTGAAACAGGGAAAAACCCAAGTAAGAGTAAAAGAGAAGATTTAACTGGTGATTTAAAGAACCTAACATATAGATCATATGGTCCAAATGTTATTTTCAGAGCAGAAGAAATTATCAAGAATTTTTATTTCTCAGAAGGAAAACTTTATCCTAAAATCAAACATTACACTAAGAATGACACAACAAAGAATAATAAAATAACCTTGTTTTTTGAAATAGATGAAGGTCCAAAAGTAAAAATTGAGGATATTGTTTTTAAAGGAAACAGGGCTCTTCCAGATTCCAAACTAAAAAGAGCAATGAAAGAAAGCAAAATGAAAATTTGGTGGAATATTTTCAGGACCTCCAAATTTATAAATGAAGAGTATAATCAAGACTTAGAATTGGTTAAAGCCATATATATGCAATATGGTTTCAGAGATATGCAAATTATTTCAGATACTATTATTAAAACTTCAGACAATCGGGTTAAACTAGAAATCACAATTGATGAAGGAAATAGATATTACTACCGCAACATTAAATTCGTTGGTAACGCTAAATATACAAGTGACTTCCTTTTACACTATCTGAATATTAAGAAAGGTGACATTTATGACGAACAGCGCTTAAACCAGCGCTTATCCATGGATCCTCAACAAACGGATATCAGTTCACTTTATTTAGATGATGGATATTTATTCTTTAACCTAAACACTAAAGAAGTCAAAATTGAAAATGATTCTGTGGATCTTGAAATTCAAATTTTTGAAGGAAAACAAGCTATTGTAGGAAGAATTACTATTGTGGGAAACACAAAAACAAGTGATCATGTTATTTTAAGAGAAATTTACATGAAACCTGGTGAGCTTTTCAAAAGATCAGATATCATTAGATCACAAAGAGAACTAGCAAACCTTAAATATTTCAATCCTGAAAAACTTCAAGTTAATCCAAAACCAAACCCGGCTACAGGAACAGTTGATATTGAGTTTGTTGTCGAAGAACAACCTTCTGACCAATTTGAATTACAAGGAGGTTTTGGAGCAGGAAGAGTTGTAGGTACACTTGGACTTAGCTTTAACAACTTTTCTACTAAACGATTTTTCAAACGTAAATCATGGGCGCCAATCCCTTCTGGAGATGGACAAACATTAAGCCTAAGAGCTCAATCTTCAGGACCATGGTACCAATCTTATAACTTTAGTTTTGTTGAACCTTGGTTTAGAGGAAAAAGACCTAACTCATTAAGTACTTCTATATATCATACAAGATTACAAAGCACTGCTACAGGTGGTTATCAAAACATCACGGGAGCAAGTCTTGGTTGGGGAACTCGTCTTAATTGGCCCGATAACTTCTTTAGGTTTCAGGCTTCTTTAGGCTATCAACGATATAATGTATTTAACTACAGTGGATTAAATATAGCTACAGATGAAAAAGGACAGTTTAATAACTTAAACCTTAGACTTAACCTTTCTAGAAATAGTATTGATCAACCTATCTATCCTAGGTCTGGTGGAGAGTTCAATCTTTCAGGACAATTTACACTTCCATTTGTTTCATTAAATAACTCACAGGATGAAATTACTACAATGAGTGAAGTTGATCGCTACAAATGGATCGAATACCACAAATATAAATTACACGCAGGTTGGTATAATAAAATAGTAGACAATCTTGTCCTTTATTCTAAAGTTAACTTTGGTTTATTAGCGACTTATAATAAAGCAATTGGAGCCTCCCCATTTGAAAGATTCTATATGGGCGGATCTGGGTTAACTGGGTTTAACATAGATGGAAGAGAAATCATCCCATTAAGAGGATTTACAGAAGCTAATTCATCTAATGTTGTCTATAAAGGAGACGGATTAAACGGAGGTGTTGGAGCTCTTAAGTATACATTTGAATTAAGGTATCCGATTAGTCTAGAACAGCAAGCTACAATTTACGCATTAACATTTGCTGAAGCAGGAAATACTTTTGAATCCCTAAAACAATTTAATCCATTTGATGTTAAAAAAACTGCTGGAGTTGGTATTCGTCTTTTTCTTCCTATGCTAGGAATGCTTGGATTTGATTATGGATTCCCGTTTGACGCAGCAAATAGATTACTTGAACCTTCATTCTCTTCATTTCCAGGACAGTTTACATTTACGTTCGGTGGAAATGTGAGTGGATGGTAAAATTAACAGCATGAAAAAATTAATATTCATTTTTGGTATACTGTTTGCATTTTCTGGGCAAGCGCAAAAAATTGCTTTTGTTGATACAGAAAAGATTCTGGATAAAATTCCTGAATACAAAAGTGCTCAAGAAACATTAGATGAGTTAGCTATTCAGTATCAAAAAGAAATTGAAGACAAACAAGCGGAAGTCAACAAGCTGAATTCGTCATTTCAAGCTGATAAAATTTTACTCTCAAAAACAATGAGATTGAAGCGTAAGGAAGAAATACAACAGGTAGAAAATGATCTTTCGAAAATAAAACAAAATAGATTTGGTGCTAAAGGAGATCTCTTTAAAGAAAGACAGAAGCTAATTAAGCCAATTCAGGATAAAGTATACAATGCGATCCAAACTGTTGCTGAAGACGGAAGATTTGCGTTTATTTTAGACTCATCATCAAAGTTTGCTGTACTTTACTATAGTGACAAGTATGATAAAACAGAGGATGTTTTAAAAAAATTAGGATTTTAATAGTATTATTGCAAATCGAATTAAATAACACTTATAAACAGTTACCATGAAAAAATTAATATTACTTGCAATCATCGTTATTTCGACTTCGACTGCATTTGCACAAAAGATTAAATTAGCACACGTTAACACGGATACTATTGCCGCTCAACTAGCAGTTAAAGATTCAGTTGAAATGAAATTTCAACAATATCAGATGAAGGTTCAACAAGAACTTCAATATGAACAACAAAGATTAGCTCAAGATCAAGCACAATTTGAGAAAACATATTTAACACTTGATTCAAATATTGTTCAGAGAGAATATAAAAGACTTCAAGCTGACCAGGCTGCGTTTCAACAAGAAACAGTTCCTCAACTTCAAGCTCAAGTTCAAGCTGAGCAAAGAAAGTTATTAATGGCTGTTGAAGGTAAAATTGAAGCCGCTGTTAAAAAAATTGGGAAGGCGAATGGTTACACTTACGTTCTTGATATTAATGCTGCTTTATACGCTGCAGGAACTGATATTACTGAGTTGGTTAAACAAGAATTAGGTTTATAATATCTAATTACTTCATAAAGTATTTTAAAAGTCCTCAATTGAGGACTTTTTTCTTTTCTATATATTGCTTAAATTGTTGTAAACTCTATACTTGATTATTTCAACGATACAAGCCGATTTAATTTGGGAAGACAAATCTCAAAACTTTCAATTATTTGAAAAACTCTTTAGCGAGGTATCAAATGATTCAAAGTTGATTGTATTACCCGAAATGTTTACAACCGGATTTTCCATGAATCCAACTGCTTTTGCAGAAATGATGGATGGTGAATCGGTAACGTGGATGAAGCAACAGGCTGCTCATTTGAATAAATTCATAACAGGTAGTCTTATAATTAAAGAAGACAACCTATTTTATAATCGTTTAATCGTTGCTGATCCAAACGGAGAAGTTACATATTATGATAAAAAACACTTATTTAGATATGCAAATGAACATGAAAACTACGCCCCAGGATTAGAACATTTAATTGTGAAAATTGGTGATTTCAATATTGCATTTTTCGTGTGTTATGATTTAAGGTTTCCAGTATGGAGTAGAAATATCAAACTACAGTATCATGCGGCTATATACATTGCTAACTGGCCTAAAAAAAGAAGAGATCACTGGAGTACATTACTAAAAGCAAGAGCAATCGAAAACCAAGCTTACGTTATTGGAGTGAATCGAATTGGCGAAGATGGTAATGGTGTTGAATATAGTGGTGATTCGACAGTTTTTAACCCATTAGGAGAAAAAATTAGTACAACCGAACCCAATATAGCTACAGTTGAAAACATTAGGTTAAATTTGGACTTAGTTAACGAATACAGAATAAAATTCCCTGCACATTTAGATGCAGATGATTTTCAGTTATAAAGCAATATGTCGCAAAAAATTCTTTTAATCACTCCTCCTTTTACACAACTGAATACGCCATATCCGGCAACTGCTTATTTAAAGGGATACTTAGATGAAAAAGGATACAATTGTGTTCAAGCTGATTTAAGTATTGAACTTTTCTTAAAAGTTTTTTCTAAAGAGTTCCTGGAGAAAGTATTCATTGAGTCGAATAAAATTGATAACCTTTTATATCCTGAAATCCATAACGCCAAAAAGGATTACCTCAGCTCTATCGAAACTATTGTTGCTTTTTTACAGCAACCTAATACTATTAAAGCTTATCAAATATTAAATGATTCATTTCTCCCGAAGTTTCATCGATTCGCGAATCTAACGGAATTGGATTTCTCTTTTGGAGATATGGGGCTGCTGGATAAAGCGAAATATTTTGCAACACTTTATATTGAAGAACTAGGAGATTTCATTCAAGCTAACCTTGATGAAGATTTTGGCTTTACTAAATATGCCGAAAAGATTGCACGAACAGCTACTTCGTTTGTTCCTATTGAGAAAAAACTAAATGCTGAACCAAGTTTAATCATTGAGGAACTTATAGCATTAATCAATCTTAAAATAAAAAAGGAAAAGCCTACTTTAATTGGTTTTACAATTCCATTTCCAGGAAATTTATATTCAGCACTTAGATGTGCTCAATTTATTAAAGCAAACTATCCTAAAATCAAAATCACATTTGGTGGTGGATATTGTAATACTGAGCTTCGGAGCTTAAAAGACACAACTATTTTTAAATATGTTGATTATATAACATTAGATGACGGAGAAGCTTCAGTTGCTAAATTGATTGATTTACAAAATGAAGAAACAAGCCAAGATCAATTAATTAGAACCTTTGTTTTAGAGAACAACTCCGTTAAATACATTACGAATAATCCAGCCTTAAAACACAAAGACCTCCCCGCTCCTTCTTACGAAGGGCTTCCATTAGAAGATTATGTTGCATTTTTAGATGTACTTAATCCAATGCACAGAATGTGGAGTGATGGAAGATGGAATAAATTAACAATCTCACACGGTTGCTACTGGGCTCAATGTTCGTTTTGTGATGTTAGCTTGGATTATATTGGAAGGTATGAAAATACAACTGCGGA
>CAJJCC010000028.1 GCA_905182585.1 uncultured Flavobacteriales bacterium | reverse complement strand
ATTACTTCATATACGATTCCTTGACCAGCAATTGCTGCATCACCGTGAATCATAACTGGACAAACTTTCGTTCCGTCGTTACCGTATTCCTTATCTAGTTTTGCTCTTGCAATACCTCCAACAACTGGATCAACCGCTTCTAAGTGAGAAGGATTAGGAGCCAATGTCATTTTAATATCTTTACCTGCATCAGTTTTGATGTCACAAGTATATCCTAAATGATATTTAACATCTCCGTCAAAACCAAGATCTTCATCTTCGAAATCCTTACTCGCAAATTCAGCGAAAATTTCTTTATATGTTTTGTAAAAAATATTTGCTAAAACATTTAACCTTCCTCGGTGCGCCATTCCGAAAATAAATTCGTCAACTCCCAGTTCAGCTCCTTTTTCAACGATAGAATCTAACGCTGGAATTAAAACCTCGGCACCCTGTAAAGAGAACCGTTTTTGGCCAACATATTTCTTATCAAGAAATTGTTCGAAAACAACCGCTTGATTCAGCTTTTTTAAGATTTGTTGCTTTTGTGGCAGAGAGAACTGAGTTCTGTTTTTTCCAGATTCAATTTTCCCTCTTAACCATTCTACCTCCTCTGGCTTTCTAATGTAAGTATACTCAACCCCAATACTTTCACAGTAAATCGCTTCAAGATGTGCAATGATGTCTTTTAACTTTGCTGCTCCAACTCCAATTTGAGATCCCGCTTGGTATACTGATTCTAAATCGGTTTTTTCTAAACCAAAGTTTTCAATATCCATTGTTGGAGAGTACTTACGTCGCTCTCTAACTGGGTTGGTATCCGTGAACAAGTGACCACATTTTCTGTAGGCACCGATTAACTCAAGAACTTTAAATTCTTTTAGAACATTCTCTGGAACATCGCTGTCAAAATTCTCTTTTGCAAAATCAAAACCTGCAAAAAACTGCTGCCAAGTCTCGTCTACCTGATTTGGGTCTTGAAGAAACTGCTCGTATAACGCTGATACTGCGTTTACGTCTGCATTACCTACAAATGTAAATTTGTCCATTTTGAATTATTTCGATTCAACTAGCAAATCTAAGATATTTCCGCCACTCTATTCAACAGTTTTAAACAAGAATTGGGGAAAAAGATGATTTTTAAGAACTAGTCCGATTTAGATATGTATCGAAAGTGTGCCACGGAAAGCACGCAAGCAACTGTTCCAATTGCCGAAAACACAGCAAACATAGCGATTATACTACTTACCAATGAACTTCTTACATTTCTTGTTGCAACGTCAACATTCGTTGGGAAATTAATACTTAAAAACTCAAATTCAATAAGTGATTTTACATCGAGCAACCAAATAATCAATACAAATGTAGAAATAATCACCATAGCTGCGGACAGCATTATGTAGTAATGGTTCAGGCGAGAGTTTGTACAACTCCAAAAACGATATATTGCAAAATATAAATTTGCTAAACCTCCAATTAAAAAAACTAAAACTGGCGTTTTATTACTAAAATTTGAGCCTGTAATTAATTCAAACTTCTTAGCGAAATCAGATGACCCGAGATAAGATACAAATGCCAATGCACCAGCAGTAATTGCAAAGAATACGATAATTCTATATGTAATGTTTGATATTTTCAACCAATTTATTTTAAAACTACCCAATATTACGTAGATCTACCTCATTGGTTACCAAGTAAATAAAACAGCTGATTTTTCGGAAGGGTTACTTTTTAAGGGCTTTAAAAATAAGGGCTGATAAGCCAGCACCTAAAACAGGAGATAAAATGTAAACGGTAAAAAAGCTAAACGACGGTTTAGGAAAAGCTACAGCACCCCATTGTAGAAAATAAGCAGCGATTCTTGGTCCAAAATCTCGTGCTGGATTCATCCCACATTGTGTAAAAGGAGCAATTATTATTATTAATCCTGCAACACATAAGCCAATTAAAATTGGCGCGAATTTCTGAGTACTTTTTAGTGTGGTTACAATTAGAATTGATAACATTAAAAGAAACGTTCCAACAGCTTCAAATAAACATGCTTCTAAAACAGATACTTGCCCTTCTAAATCCTTATATCCTGGATTAGGAAAGAATTCTCCAAAAATAGATGCAGTAGCCACGCTAAGTTCTCCTCCGGGAAGATCAAACAAAATAATATCTGCACGAAAAGTTAAAAACACAAAGACACCAGCTGTCAATCCTCCTAAAAACTGAACCACAAAATAACTTAAAAGCTCTTTTAAACTTATTCTTTTTAGCACATAAAACCCAAAAGAGACAGCAGGATTAAGGTGTGCGCTTGAGTATCCCTTTGATATATAAATTGCTAAAGTAACTCCTGCACCCCAAATTAAGGCAATGGGTACGATGGACGAAAACGAACTGTATAAAACAGCAATAGCTACAGTACTACATCCAATAAACGTTAAACATAGCGTCCCTATATATTCTCCTAATAACTTTTTCATACTATTTTGTGCTATTGTAAAGTTGTGCTTTTTGAATCGCCTGCTCTACTTTCTCTTTGCTTAATTCGCTTTGTAAAAGTACAGGAATTCCTTTTTTTGACAACATCTTTGCTAAATATAATTGTTCATCTTGCCCAGGAGTTGGGATAGTTATAAAGTTCTTTTTCATTACGCTATAATCCATCAAACTACTGTATCCCGACCTTCCAATAACAACTTCAGCCGTTAACAAATCTTTATAAAAATCGTTTGTTTCAGCATGACTTTTAATGGTTAGATTTCCTTTTTTGATTGTTTTTCTCAAGTTAACTTCTCCAGTGTATATCACCGTTTTATAACGTGATTCTTCAAAAATTTGTTGAAGTTTTTTTACCAAAATTGTCTTTTGAGGCTCTGGCCCTGAAACAATAGCAAGCACATCAATCTCCTGACCTTTTGTTTGATTTAAGTTTTTAAATCTTGATAATAAGCCTATTTCCTTAACTGGTTTATTAATCCCATGTGGAATTGGATGGGTTAATTCTCCAGATAGTTCTGCATTTTTATCAGGAACCCATACTTCGTCAAATCTATTCAACCATTTATGATTTTGCCAATTAACAGCTTTACTGCCAAATGGTACTTTGATGTTTAATTGATGGGTGATAATAATCGATTTAACCGAGTCACTAAAAAGTCCATACCTGTTATCACTAACAATTAAATCAAATTCATTTTTGCTTAAATAGTCGTCTAAAAACTTTTTCTCTGCAACAACAGCGCGGTTGGTTCTTAGTGCGTTAAATAGCATTTGTACCAATCCTGCCCCTTTACCATACTTAATGTTATAACTTGGAAGACTAATTATTTTTAACAAAGGAAATTCAGCAGATAAAAATTCGGCAGCTACTCCATCACTCGCTAAAACAACCTCATGCCCTGCAAGGACGTACTTATTAATAAGTTCCCAGCTTCTAGTTGCGTGACCTAGGCCCCAATTTAAAACTCCAAATAATATTTTTTTCTTCTCTTCCAACGGTAGTTCAAATTTATACTTATATTTTTATTCTTTCTTTTGAAAACACAATTATGAATTTCATTATTACAGGCGGAAGTCGCGGATTAGGATTTGAGATTGCTGAAATGGCCAAATCTTTCAATGGTAAAATTGCCTTAATAGCAAAAGACCAAGATAGACTGAACAAAGCAAAAGCAGAACTTGCTTACGAAAATGTAACCACTTATAGTTGTGATTTTTCAATTCCTCGAGAAATTGAAAAATTGATTACTCAATTAAAAAAAGATTTCAAATCTGTTGATGTATTGATTAATAATGTGGGTTCATTTGAGGTGGGTGAATTAAGCACCACTAAAATTAAACAGGTTGAAAAACTATTAAACGTAAATTTCAAAGCCACCTTTAACATTACGCAGGCTTATTTAAATGATTTTAAAAATCAACAATCGGGGTCGATAATAAATATCGGGTCAATTGTTACTGAGCAACCAAGAAAAGATATTGCAGCTTATACTATTTCAAAATTTGCGCTTCAAGGTTATACAAAATTACTTTGCGACGAATTGAAAGACTACGGTGTTAAGGTTACCGAAGTAATTCCTGGATCAATAAATACTTCATCTTGGGATGGTATTGATGCTCCAAAACAAGACTTTGTCCAACCAGCTGACATTGTTAATACAATTAAAATGGTTATCAATTCATCAAAAGGCGCTAATTTTGAGCAAATAATTGTTCGTCCAACAAATCGAAACTTTTAATATGAGTAAAGGGAAATTAGAAAAATTCGCAATGCTTGCTGATTATGCAAACTGTGTTGAGCCAAGTATGGATGAAGCCAGATTAGGTTCTATTCCACTAAAAGGTAAATGGCATAAAGACTTTTTTAAAAACGACAATCCTCTTACTGTTGAGCTAGCTTGTGGTGGCGGTGAATATACTGTTGGAATGGCAGAAATGTATCCAGACAGAAACTTTATCGGGATTGATATTAAAGGAAATCGAATTTGGAAAGGTGCTACAAAAGCGATTGAGAAAGACTTAACAAACGTTGGTTTTTTAAGAACTCGTATCGATTTTATTATCAACTGTTTTGCCGAAGGTGAAGTGGATGAACTTTGGATTACTTTTCCAGACCCTCAACCGAATAAAAACCGTCGAAGAAAAAGATTAACAAACAAACTTTTCCTTGGGAGGTATAAGCAAGTACTTAAACCTGGTGGGAAATTAAGGTTGAAAACAGACAGTGATTTCTTTTATGAATTCACAAGAGAAGTCATAAAAGAAGAAGGACTTGAGCTTTCTTTCGAATGTGATGATATTTACGTGAAATACACACCTGAAAACTCAGAAACTAAATTAGGTAAAGAATTAGCTCTAAAGACGTTTTACGAGAAAATGTGGTTAGAGGAAGGTAAAACCATTAAATATATTGAGTATTTCTTAGATAAATTAACTTCATAAGTTTTTATAAAAATCCTTACTAATAATATTGAAATTATAACTGTTCGAAATTTATTTCAAATAAACATTAATGAACAAGGATTATTATGACGATTCCAAACCCGACTTTTTCAAACAGGTTTTTCAAGTGGCGGCACAAATACCTTTTGGCAGGGTAACCTCGTATGGAGCCATTGCAAAATACTTAAGTGCTGCAAAAAGTAGCAGAATGGTTGGTTATGCTATGAATGCTTCACATAGTTTAAAAAGCACTATCCCTGCACATCGTGTAGTTAACCGGAACGGTCTTCTCACCGGCAAAAATCATTTTAATACGCCAACCGAAATGGAAAACAAATTAAAAAGTGAAGGGGTTTTAATTATCAATGATCAAATTCAAGATTTCGAAAATATCTTTTGGGACCCTAAAGAATTGGATTACTAATGGCTTTATATGTTGTTGAGGAATTAAACAGACAAGCCTAATCAACGAAAAAAAAGTTTAATTCCTACCGGAATAATTGAAATTTTCATCCGATTAGAAATCGATGAAAATTACAAAAAAAACATTTGATTGAAAACTAATCGGCCTGGATTAAAAAGGAAAAAGAATTTCCCATTTGAGTTATTAAAGCACCTTTAAAACTCACCACACTGATTCTTTATTAAATAATCTTTAACTGATTTTGTATCATCAAAATTAGCGAGTCCAATCATCATTTTTGAAACTGCGGCTTCAAGTGTTAAGTCTCTCCCTGAGATTACATTTAACTCAAGTAATATAGAACTTGCTTCATATCGGCTAATATCTAACGCGCCTTTTAAGCACTGAGAAATAGCCATCACAAGCACACCTCTTTCTATAGCGTGTTTTAATGCTTTGTAAAAAGAAAAAAACTGCTCCTTATTAAAGGATACCGTGCCTGATCCAAACACTTCTAAAACCAACCCTTGCAATTCAGGTTGCTCTAGCATTGGAATATAGAATTCAAAGTTCATTCCTGGGAACAATTTAATTGAAGCTACATTTTGATTTACTTTCTTAAAAAAAGACACTTCCTTTTCAGACTTAAAAACTTGGTTTAAATTATATTTAATATTCACTCCTGCAGTTGCTAAAACAGGAAAATTAGGAGAATCAAAAGCATCAAAATTTTCGACATTTTTTTTCGTACTCCTTACACCTCGGTAAAGGTTGTTGTCGAATAAAATAGATACCTCTGGTACTTTTTGGGAGGCAGAAATCTCAATAGCAGTAATCAAGTTATCGCGCGCATCACTCCTAACTTCACTAATCGGAAGTTGAGATCCCGTAAAAACAACAGCCTTATTTAAACCGTTTAATAAAAATCCCAATGCACTTGCTGAATAAGCCATAGTGTCTGTTCCATGAAGTACCACAAAACCATCAAATTCGTTGTATCGAGATTTTATGATACTTACCAATTTCAACCATCCCTCAGGACCAATTGCCGAGGAATCTAACGGTTTTTCAAACGATTCTATCGCAATATCAATAGGAAGTTGATGAATCCGAGGAATATATTTCAATAAATTATCCACCGAAAACGGAACATACTTTTCTTCATCAGATTTCATCATTCCAATAGTACCACCAGTATAAATAAGAAGAATTTTAGATTTTCTCATCATGAGCTATTACGCTTATATTTTAAAAATGTTATTTCATTTTATGGATTTAGATGACTTGGCTATAACTGAAGGAGCGCGCAAGAATTCACTGGATGAATGACATTTAAAGAATACTGTAGTAAAACCATTAAACCAGGAGTTAAGAACACTTTCAAAAATAACATTAACAAAGATAAAGAGTAAATTTTTTCACGTTCTGATTTGGAGGATAGGGATACTTTTAAATATGAATTAACGCTAAACAAACAAGACAATTTACTGAAAGGAAGGATTAACTCCACAATGGAAAATAGAACGTAATAAAATCCGTATTACTTACTGCTGGTTAATTCATTTACCAACTCAGCTAAACCTTCACCCGCTCCTGCTTTTATTACAGTAATGTTCTCCACTCCATTTGTTGGTACGTCAGCGGGATCAACAATATAAACTTTAGTACCTTCTTTGATTACATCAACTAAACCTGCTGCAGGGTAAACATTTAAAGATGTTCCTACAATAATTAACACATCTGCCTTTCTTACATGTTCTTCGGCAAGAACAATACTTGGCACCGCTTCCCCAAACCATACAATGTGAGGCCTTAATTGGCTCCCTTTTTCACATTTATCACCGGATTTCAATTCCCAATGACTCAAATCATAAACGAGGTTGTAATCAATCGTACTCCTTACTTTTTTTAATTCGCCATGTAAATGCAAAATATTTGATGAGCCAGCCCTTTCGTGCAAATCATCCACATTTTGCGTTACAATCTGAACATCATAAAAATCTTCCAACTTTACCAAAGCTTTATGCCCTTCATTCGGTTCAACTTCAAAAAGCTGTTTTCTTCTTTGATTATAAAACTCAAGAACCAGTTCTGGATTAGCCTCCCAACCCTCTGGTGTAGCAACATCTTCAATGCGGTGATTCTCCCATAAACCGTTGCTGTCTCTAAAGGTAGAAATCCCACTTTCAGCACTAATTCCAGCACCTGATAAAACCACAATCTTTTTCATAAGTACAAAATATGAAAATCAATAGATTTTGTATTGTTTTCAGCCCTAAAAACGAGCTGTTTTCTTAATAATATTACTTACTTTTGTGCGATTTATCCCACCTATAGGGAACAATACAAGCACATTTTAAACAACAAAAATGGCCAAACTTAGAAAACAAGATGCGTTAGATTACCATTCTCAAGGAAAACCTGGGAAAATCGAGGTAGTTCCAACCAAACCATACAGTACTCAAAGAGATTTATCATTAGCATATTCTCCAGGGGTTGCTGACCCTTGTTTAGAAATTGCAGAGAATAAAGAAGATGTTTACAAATACACTGCAAAAGGAAACTTAGTTGCTGTAATTTCAAACGGAACGGCGGTTTTAGGATTAGGAAATATAGGACCAGAAGCTTCTAAACCAGTAATGGAAGGAAAAGGACTTTTGTTTAAAATATTTGCAGACTTAGATTGTTTCGACATCGAAGTTGACGCAACTGATGTTGATCGATTTATTGATACTGTAAAGGCTATTTCTCCTACTTTCGGAGGAATTAATTTAGAAGATATTAAGGCTCCAGAGTGTTTTGAAATCGAAAGAAGATTAAAGGACGAGTTAGATATTCCAATCATGCACGATGATCAGCATGGTACTGCAATTATTACAACTGCAGGTTTAATCAATGCATTGGAAATCGTAGGTAAAAAAATAAACGAAATAAAAATTGTAGTAAACGGAGCCGGAGCTTCAGCTGTTAGCTGTGCGAAACTTTACGTTGCATTAGGTGCTGATGTGAAAAACATTATGATGCTCGATTCTAAAGGGGTTATTAAACCGTCGAGGGGGAACTTAACAAAACAAAAAGCATTTTTTGCAAACGAAGTTGAACCTTCAACTTTATCCGAAGCAATCAAAGGAGCAGATGTGTTTTTAGGATTATCGAAAGGTAATATTTTAAGTGGAGAAATGGTTCAGTCTATGGCAGCCGATCCTATTGTATTTGCTTGTGCAAATCCAAATCCAGAAATCGCTTACGAAATAGCAATGGCTTCTCGTAAAGATATTATCATGGCAACTGGGCGATCCGATCATCCTAACCAAGTGAATAACGTTATTGGTTTCCCATTCATTTTTAGAGGTGCAATGGATGTTAGGGCAACAACCATTAACGAAGAAATGAAAATTGCTGCCGTAAGGGCAATTGCTGCATTAACGAAAGAAACTGTTCCAGAAGAAGTAAGTAAGGCTTACAACCTTAAAAACTTAGTTTTTGGAAAAGAATATATTATTCCTAAACCAACGGATCAACGATTAATTTCGATTGTTGCACCTGCAGTAGCTAAAGCGGCAATGGAATCGGGTGTTGCCAAAAAACCAATTACCGATTGGGAAAAATACAAGCAAGACTTAATTAGCAGAATGGGCTACAACAGTACTGTGATGCAACAAGTTACACTACGCGCTAAACAAAACCCTAAACGTGTTGTTTTTGCTGAAGCGGATAACTACAAAGTATTAAAAGCTGCGCAATTAGTGCATGACGAAGGTGTTTGTCAGCCAATTTTATTAGGAAATAAAACAAACATTGCTGATTTAATTGAAGAATATCAATTGGATCTTGAAGGTATTGAAATTATTGATACACGCTCTGACGAGGCAGAAGCTAGAAGAAAAAAATACGGTGCGATTTTATTTCAAAAAAGAAATCGTAGAGGTGTAACCGAATATGAAGCAGAAAAAATAATGCGTAGCCGTAATTATTTTGGAAGTATCATGGTTGAAAGTGGTGAAGCTGATGCTTTAATTACTGGAGTTACTCGAAAATATAAAGATTCTATTCGTCCTTCTTTACAAACGATTGGGGTTGATAAAACAATTGGTAAAGTTGCAGGTATGTATGTTGTTTTGACAAAAAACAACGGACCTTATTTCTTTGCTGATACCACAATTAATCAAAACCCTTCAGCTGAAGACTTGGTAGATATAGCGCTATTAACGCATAATGCTGTAAAGGAATTTAATATCGAACCAAGAATTGCAATGTTAAGTTATTCTAATTTCGGATCTGTTGACGGAGGTAATCCAGAGGTCGTAAGGAAGGCTGTTGAAATTTTACATAAGAACCATCCTGAAATCATTGTTGATGGTGATGTTCAAGCAAATTTCGCCATAAACCCTAAATTATTAAACGAACAATTCCCATTCTCAAAACTAGGCGATAAAGGAGCGAATACTTTAGTATTCCCAAATCTTTCATCTGGGAACATTTCTTACAAATTATTGCAAGAAATGGGTGAGCTTGAAGTTATCGGACCTGTTTTATTAGGAATGAATAAATCTGTTCACATCATGCAATTAGGTGCGAGCGTTCGTGAAATCGTAAACATGACTTCTTTAGCAGTTGTGGATGCACAAGTAAAACAAGATAAGTAATGATTCATCATATTAAAGGAAGGTTAACTGAAAAATCACCTACTCATGCAGTTATTGAAGCTGGCGGTGTTGGATATTTTTTAAATATTTCATTGGTTACTTTTTCCAAAATATCAAACGACGAAAACTGTACGCTTTACACGCATTTATCCATCAAAGAAGATGCACATACATTGTATGGTTTTGCTGAAAAAAGTGAACGTGAAATCTTCCGGAAATTAATATCAGTTAGCGGCGTTGGAGCGAGTACTGCTAGAGTTATGCTGTCTAGCTTAAGTTCCGATGAAATCACGGCTGCGATTGTTACTGGTGATGTTGACACCTTAAAGAGTATTAAAGGTATTGGCGCTAAATCTGCACAAAGAATTATTGTTGATTTAAAGGATAAATTGGGGAAGATTGAAGGTCTTGAGCAAAATATTTTAACATTTTCTAACAATAGCGCACGAGATGAGTCGTTATCTGCTCTATTGGCATTAGGATTTACCAAAAACTCGGTGGATAAAGTATTAAATAACGTTTTAAAAGCTCAACCAGACTTAGGTGTTGAAGGATTAATTAAAGAAGCATTGAAAAATCTTTAACTTGAATTTAAAAATTAACATTAATAAATATATCCTCGCTCTTTCGATAGTATTTTGCAATCTATTAAGTTTTGCTCAAGCTCCCGATTCGTTGAAGCTTCCTTTTAATTTAGGAAAGGATGACAATGCACCTTCTATCGATTTAAAAGATCCTAGTAACGTTGAAACTAAAGTTGTTTACGATCCTGTTACCAATCAATACAAAATTGTTGAAACCATAGGTGACAATGAATACCGCCCTTCAGATAATCAAGATTTTGATGATTTCTGGGAAAATCAAAACAAACAAGCCGAAAAAGAATACTGGAATCAAAAAAAAAAAGAAAACTCTGGTGGTTCGTCTGATAACGGAATTTTAGATAATGTTAGAATTCCTGGAAACGCATTTGAATCTATTTTTGGAAGTAATAAAATAGAAATAAAACCTCAGGGATCTGCTGAATTAATTTTTGGTGTTACCTCTACTAAAACCGAAAACCCAATTATTAGAGTTCAAAGCCAACGAGTAACCAGTTTTGATTTTGATGAAAAAATTCAATTAAACGTTACGGGGAAAATTGGAGATAAATTACAATTAGGAACAAATTATAATACCGAAGCTTCATTCGATTTTGAAAACCAAATGAAATTACAATTTGGCGGAAAAGAGGATCAAATCATCAAAAATATTGAATTAGGTAATGTAAGCATGCCTCTTAACTCTTCCCTTATACAAGGAAGTCAGAGTTTATTTGGAATTAAAACAGAGTTGCAATTTGGAAAGCTAAGAGTTGCTACCGTTTTATCTCAACAAAAATCAGAATCGAAAACTATCGAATTAAGCGGTGGAGTTCAAACAAAAGAAGTTTTTATTAAAGCAGATGAATACGAAGACAATCGTCACTTTTTCCTTTCTCAATATTTTGCGGACAATTACAACAGTGGCCTATCAAATCCGCCAATCATCAACTCGGCTGTAAATATTACAAAAGTTGAAGTTTGGGTAACCAATGTTGGAATTAGTGCGAATACTGGAGCTAGAAATGTTATTGGATTTATGGATTTAGGTGAACGAACTACTTATGACCCAACTATAACGCCCACTTTAAGTCAAGTTTATCCTGATAATTCGAGCAATGATTTATACCCAAACCTTGTTAATAATGAAGATATAAGACAATATACTGCTGCATCTGGAGAATTAATTAGAACAGATGGTGATTATAAGTACTCAGCGGGATTACACTTTAATAAAATTGAAAATGCTCGAAAATTAAATGCTGCTGAATATTTTATACACCCTCAATTAGGGTACATTTCTTTGAATAGAAAAATGGAAGACGATGAAGTTTTAGCATTAGCGTTTCAATATACAGTTAGAGGAAGTAATGATGTTTTTCAAGTTGGTGAATTTTCGGATGAAGTTCCAGATGTGCAATCATCAATATTTCTTAAATTACTAAAATCTACACAAGTAAACAATGTTAACATTCCACTTTGGGATTTAATGATGAAAAACGTTTATTCGTTAGGTACTTACGGAGTTGATGCCAGTACTTTAGAAATTGACATTCGCTACCGTGACCCGTCTACGAATAACGACATAAATTATTTCAACGCCTCAACAGCTAACGTCAATGTAAAGAATAAAAGATGGTTAGAAATTTTAGATTTAGATCGACTTGATCAAATGCAGAATTTACAACCGGATGGTAAATATGATATCATTGACGGGCAAACTATTCGAATTCAAAATGGTAAAATTTATTTCCCTGTTCTTCAGCCTTTCGGAAAAAAACTAAGAGAGGAAATAAATGATAACGCATTAGCAGATCAGTATGCTTTTGATTCATTATATCATGTGAGTAAATTCAGGGCAAAAAACGAATTCCCTACCAATAATAGGTTTCAAATTTATGCCCAATATTCATCCAAAAGCTCAGTAATTAACCTTAACTCATTCAGTATTCCAAAAGGAGCCGTGACTGTTACAGCTGGGGGAAGAAAATTAACAGAAGGTGCTGATTTTAGAGTGGATTATAACATGGGACAAGTAACCATATTGGATCAATCAATCTTAAATTCAAATACACCTATTAGAGTTAATGTTGAAAGTAACTCGATGTTTAGTATCATGAGTAAAACATTATTCGGAACTCATCTAGATTACGAAATCAATAAAGACTTTCACGTTGGTGCTACGTTTATGAATTTGACAGAACGTCCACTTACCCAAAAAGTGAATCAAGGTGAAGAACCAATTAAAAACACAATGTGGGGTGTGAATTCTGATTACAAAACCGAATCGGAATACTTAACCAAATTAGTGGATAAAATTCCATTTATTAACACCAAAGCAAAGTCTTCTATTGAAGTAAAAGGTGAATTTGCACAGCTAATCCCGGGCTCGCCAAGTGCTATCGAAAACGATGGTGAAGCGGTTTCCTTCATTGATGATTTTGAAGCTGGTCAAACTGGAATCGATATTCGAAATAGAGTTGCTTGGACACTTGCTTCTACTCCGCAAGGAAATACCAAGTGGCCAGAAGGTGATTTAATTAACGATATTACCTACGGATTTAACAGGGCAAAGTTTGCTTGGTATAATATTGATCCTATTTTTGGTGACGACAACGGTGCAAACACGCCTAGCCACATAGCAGGGAATGATGCTATCCAAGAAAACTTATTCCAAAGAGTAGTTCTTCAAAACGAAATTTATCCTCAAAAAAGTTTAGCAGTAGGTGTACCACCAACGCTTCCAATATTAGATTTGGCATTCTTCCCCAATGAAAGAGGCCCTTATAATTATGACACCTCTGGTACACCTGGAATTTCTCAAGGAATTGATAAAACAACAGGTGAGTTATTTAGTCCCGAAACTCGTTGGGGTGGGATTATGCGTAAAATCGACTACGTTGATTTTGCGAGTCAAAATATTGAATTTATAGAGTTCTGGGTTATGGATCCGTTCTCTGAAGACCCGTCTTCAATTTCAGATAAGGATGCTTTTGACGGAACTAATGATGGAGGTGATATGTATATTCAAATTGGAAATATCTCAGAGGATATTTTAAGAGACGGTAGAAAAGCATTTGAAAACGGTTTACCTACACCTAATGACCCAAACGTTGATGTTGATACAACCAGTTGGGGTTTTGTTTCTAACCGAATTAATCTTGTAAATGCATTTGATAACGACGCTAGTGCTCGTGAACAGCAAGATGTTGGTTTTGACGGAATGGGTGACAGAGATGAATTTAAATTATTTAGCAGCTACATCGATTATTTTGATGGAACTCTGCCTGGTAATATTGGAATTGATCCTGCGGCTGATAATTACGAATATTTCAGAAGTACTGATTTAGATGGTCGTAAAGCAAACATTATTGAGCGATACAAAAACTTCAACGGTACAGACGGTAATTCACCAACACAAGAAAGTACAGGATTGGATTACGTAAGTACAGCAACAACACTCCCCGATATTGAGGATTTAAATAGGGATAATACATTAAGTGAAGGTGAAAGTTATTATGAATACAAATTAAGTATGCGTCCCGTTGATCTTGAACAAGAAGATATTGGAAGTAATTACCTAGTGCAAAAAGTGCCTGTTACAGTTTCAGGCTCAAACAAAAAAGTAAATTGGTACAACTTCCGTATTCCTATAAAAGATCCTGACAAAAATATAGTTGGAAATATTGAAGGTTTTCAATCTATTCGTTTTATTAGATTAATGTTAAAAGGCTGGAAGGCTCCTGTTGTTTTAAGGTTTGCATCATTGGACTTAATAAGAAGTGATTGGCGTAAATATGAAAATGATTTATCGGATGAGAACAGCCTTCCTGGGACAACTCCAATATTTAATGTCGGAGCAGTAAACCTAGAAGAAGATTCTAAAAAAGAACCTATCCCTTACATGTTACCTCCTAATACACAACGTCAATTTAACTTAGGATCTCAAGCAAACGAAAACGAGCAGGCAATGCAAATTCAGGTTTGTGATCTTGATGGCGGAGATGCAAGAGGAATGTATAAAACTGTAAGTTTAGATTTATTATCATACAAAAAAATACAAATGGACATTCATGCTGAACAAGCCGATAATTCAGCAACAAATAGAGAAGACATGAACATGTCCGCCTTTATCAGAATGGGCTCAGATTACACAGAGAATTATTATGAATATGAAATCCCGTTAACATTTACAGATCCAACAACTCTTCCATCTGGTGATGAACAAAAACGAGAAGCCATTTGGGACGCCGCCAATCGAATGGATTTTGATTACGAAGTTGTGTTTGCTGGATTAAAAGCGAAAAGAAATGAACTTTCTGCACCAAGCGTAGATCGGTTTTCAATTGCCGACGGTGATAATATGGCCTACGTGAAAGGTTCTCCAAGTATGGCTAATATTACCTCTATGATGATTGGTGTTCGAAATAACAATACCTCAGGAAATTCTAGGTGTGCAGAAGTTTGGGTGAATGAATTAAGACTTTCCGGTTTTGATAAAACTGGTGGTTGGGCTTCAACAGCTAGTGTTAACATGAAATTAGCCGATTTTGGTAACGTCTCTTTAGCAGGTGGATACAGCACCCCAGGTTGGGGAGCTATTGACCAGAAAGTAAGTGAACGACAACGAGAAACTGTTCGCAATATTGATGCTACAGGTAACTTTCAAGCAGGTAAATTCTTTCCTGAAAATTATGGTATTTCTCTTCCTGTTTACATGAGTTATAATCAAATAAGAAAAGATCAAAAATATAATCCATTAGATACTGATATTCAAATAAAGAATTTAGATAATGGTGGTTATAAATCATACTTAAACAAGGTTACTCCCGAGAAACAAACCAGTAAAAGTTTAAACTTCTCAAACGTTAAAAAAATTAAAAAAGGATCCAAGAAAAAGCACTTTTACGACGTTTCGAATCTAGATGCAACATTTGCCTATAACGAAAACAAAAAACAAGATGTAAACACCGAAATTGATCTTGTTAAAAATTACAACGGTGGACTAAACTACAACTTTACGCACCGCCCAAAATCAATTAAACCATTTAAAAAAACACCATTTATTGTTTCAATAGAGAAAAAGCATCTTGCCAAAATTGCAGCTGAAACAAAACAATTACAGGATTCATTAAAAGCTTTACGTTCAATTAAAAATTCTGCAAAAGCAACCAAGTTAATTCAAACTCAAATATCTGACCTTAAAAAGGATAAGGTTGATTATCGTAAAAAAATGACCAAGTTAAAGCGGTCCAAATACCTTACTCTTTACCGTGATTTCAACTTTCAATATGTTCCAAAACAAGTGGGAATTAAAACCAACATGACAAGAATGTTTAGCGAACGTAAAATAAGAAACGTTTCGAACGCTGATCTTCTAATTACTCCTACCTATAATAAAAACTGGTATTTCAATAGAGACTATACCATGAAATGGGATTTAACTAAAACCTTAAAATTATCCTATAACGCTAGTAATAAAGCTATTATTGATGAACCTTTTGGAGCTATTGATGAGCAATCTGAAAAGGATTCAATTTGGAAAAACATTCAAACATTGGGTCGAAATACTTTATACACTCAAAATTTCAATGCTAATTATCGAATCCCAATTAATAAATTCCCATTAACAAGTTGGATTACTTCGAATGCTAAATACACTGGTAAATTCGATTGGCAAGCTACTAACCCTGCTTTTGTAGATTCAATTGGGCATAGCGTATCCAATAATAACACGAAACAAATAAGCGCTCAATTAAACTTTGTTAGTTTGTACAACAAGTCCGATTATCTTAAAAAGTTAAACAGAAAACGAAAGAAAAAAGCAACTATTGATTCAACCAAGACCAAAAAAGTAAACATCACATCCAAAGATGTACTTGAATCAACCATAAGAGCTTTAATGATGGTTAGGAACGCATCCATTAATTACAATGAAAACAATGGTACATTTCTTCCAGGGTTTATGGGAGAAACGCAAGTTATGGGAATGGATCTTGGTCGTCAGATGGCACCGGGTTACAAATTCGCATTTGGATCTCAAGCTGATATCTTGGAAAAAGGAATTGATAATAATTGGTTTAACACCAACAGTCATCTTATTTCACAACAGGTCGCAAAAACGAATAAACAAACTTTAAATACAAGAGCAACCTTAGAACCTTTCAAACAATTTAGAGTAAACCTTACCGGAACACGTAGTTTAACTTCAAATGATAATTTCTTTTACCAAATAGACAATTCAACAACAAAAGGATATACTGAAAACTCAAGACAGAAAGTTCAAGAATTCTCCATCTCATCCAACACCTTTAGAACTGCATTTACTAAAAACACTCGTCACAAAGGATCAGGCGCTTACAAGCAAATGTTAAACAACCGAAAAGTAATTGCAGATCGTTTAGCTGCTCAAAATATTAACTGGAGTGGACTAACAAACTCTTCTACTTCGTTCCCTGAAGGATATAGCCAAAAACAAGAAGAAGTACTCCTCTACTCTTTTCTTTCTGCCTACCAAGGTAAAAACGCTGCAAACATCAAATTACCTAACCTTAGCACTCCAAGCTCTACAAGTGGTTTCTTCCCATCTATTCCAATTCCAGATTGGAGGTTTACGTATAATGGACTTAAAAACATAGCGTTCTTTAAAAAGCATTTTAGATCTATTGCTTTATCTCACAGCTATAAAAGTACGTTGAGTATGAATAATGTACGAAACGATTTAACATTTGATGGAACCGGTCAACTAACTGATTTAGGAGACTTTGAATCAAACATCGATTATACGCCATTCAAAATTTCGATAACTGAATCTTTTAGTCCACTAGTAAAAGTAGATATGAAATTTAAAAATTCGATTCTTGCAAAAGTAGAGGTTAAAAAAGCAAGAACTGTAGGATTATCAATTGGTGGGTCTTCAGTGACAGAAAATAATACATGGGACTTCGTAGTGGGAGGTGGTTATACCATTAAAGATTTGGTCATTCCAAATGTTGAAATCAAAGGTCGAAAATTAAAATCAGATTTAAACTTAAGATTGGATGTTTCATTAAAAAGTACAAGTCTAACTTTACTTCAAATAGACGAATCAGGACAAACTTTAAGTGGAGGTTTAGTCACCTCAATAAAAGTATCAGGAGATTATAAAGTAAGTGAAAAAGTAACAGCAAGAGCTTTCTACGACCAAACGATCAATAATCCTTATATCGAAAGCTCATTCCCGAGTTCGACTTCTAAAGGTGGAATAAGTATTCGGTTTACGTTGTAACTATATATAGCTGCAAGTTTAATTCTCTCACATTTATACTTTTTATTACCACCACACAAAATTTCAATCATTTTAATTATAATAAGAAAGTTAACTATGTTTTTATATAGCAACTTTGTCATTGGTGGTTTATTCCCTTTATTTCAAAACTTCACCCTTCTTTTCATGGCTCAAGCATATGATATTGAATTCTAATTATTAGCCCTTATCCTAATTATGCCTGGAATTCTGCACGAAGGTATTATAATACTTTACGGGCTATTTTTTCAGATTGTAGAAAACCCAATAAGTGACCTCATCGTAATTATTGACATCGTTCGAATATTGGAAATTTTATACCCGCCCTTATTATAAAGAGTATTCTAACCGCCAGTGTTATTTTCACACGTTTTACAATCCTAATAAAAAGCAAAAATTTCAGGTAAAAAAAAGCGACGAATGATTCCTCATTCGTCGCTTTTAATATAATAGTATTCTAATTACTTCATATCCGAGTAATCAAACTCTGTAACTTCTAAAAACTTAGTTGTTACTCCTGTTGTGATAAAAGTTGGGTCCTCCATTAATTTTAAATGAAAAGGGATGGTTGTTTTAATTCCTTCGATTATAAACTCATCTAACGCTCTTTTCATTTTTGCAATAGCTTCTTCTCTTGTTTGAGCAACAGAAATTAACTTTGCGATCATTGAATCGTAGTTAGGGGGAATTGAATAACCAGAATAAACGTGCGTATCTAATCTGATTCCATGCCCACCTGGTGCGTGGAAGTTTACAATTTTACCGGGCGATGGTCTGAAGTTATTTAAAGGGTCTTCAGCGTTGATTCTACACTCGATTGCATGCAATTGAGGTAAATAGTTCTTCCCTGATATTTTAAATCCAGCAGCAACTTTAATTTGCTCTCTAATTAAATCAAATCCAACAACTTCTTCAGTAACACAGTGCTCAACTTGAATACGTGTGTTCATTTCCATGAAAAAGAAGTTTCTGTGCTTATCCACTAAGAATTCCACTGTACCAGCACCTTCGTACTTAACAGCCTTAGAAGCCTTAATTGCTGCTTCACCCATTTTCTCTCTTAACTTCTTTGTCATGAAAGGAGATGGTACTTCTTCAACTAATTTTTGGTGACGTCTTTGAACAGAGCAATCTCTTTCTGATAGGTGACATGCATTTCCTGTTTGATCTCCAATAATTTGAATTTCAATGTGGCGAGGCTCTTCAATGAACTTCTCCATGTACATGTCATCATTTCCAAAGGAAGCTGCTGATTCACGCTTAGCGCTATCTAACAACTCTTCCAATTGATCTTCAGAAGGAATCATTCTCATTCCTTTACCTCCACCACCAGCAGAAGCTTTGACCATTACTGGATAACCAATATTTTTTGCTGTTTTCTTCGCATCATCTAAATCCGTTATCAATCCTTTAGAACCAGGCACACAAGGCACACCAGCTTTTTCCATTGTGATTTTAGCTTGGGCTTTATTTCCCATTCCATCAATTTGATCAGGAGTAGCACCAATAAACTTGATACCATTTTCTGCACAAATTCCTGAGAACTTTGAATTCTCAGAAAGGAATCCATATCCTGGGTGAATTGCATCAGCATTAGTAATTTCTGCTGCTGATATAATTCTTGGAATATCTAAATAAGATTCTTTTGATGGAGGTGGTCCTATACAGATTGCCTCATCTGCAAATCTTACATGTAAACTATCTTTATCTGCTGTAGAGTATACAGCAACCGTTTTAATTCCCATCTCTTTACAAGTACGAATAATACGTAAAGCGATTTCACCACGGTTGGCAATTAATATTTTCTTAAACATAATCAGATTTTTAGGCTGAATCCTTAGACTCCGCTCAGGGTTGACAAATGATTTTTTAAACAAATAATTTAATCAGTCCTTTTGATTAGCTAGGGTCAACTAAGAATAATAGTTGATCATATTCAACTGGAGTTGAATCGTCAACAAAAATCTTAACAACTTTACCTGTAACCTCTGCTTCGATTTCGTTAAATAACTTCATCGCTTCAATGATACAAATAACATCTCCTGTTTTAATCTCAGAACCAACCTCAACAAAGTTTTTCTTATCTGGAGAAGGGCGACGGTAAAAAGTACCAATCATTGGAGATTTCACTTCGATGTATTTTGAAGTGTCATCAACAGGTGCCGCTGGTTCAACAACAGGCGCAGGTGCTGCAGTAACTGGAGCTGCAATAGGAGCTGCTTGCATTTGCTGTGGCATCATTTGTTGTAAAGGAACTTGAAGAAGTTGTGCTTCACCACCTTTTCCTTTTTTACCACCATCATTTTTAATGGTTAGTTTAACTTCTTTAGTTTCTAAGTTAACCTCGCTAACACCAGACTTTGAAACGAACTTAATTAAGTCTTGAATTTCATTTACTTTCATAACAAAAAGATTTTTCGTTCTTAAAATTTTTATGAGTTATATGCCCATTTTAAATAAATAGATCCCCATGTGAATCCACCACCAAAAGCAGCTAATATTAAATTATCCCCTTTTTTTAATTTCTTTTCCCAATCCCACAAACAAAGTGGTAATGTTCCAGCAGTAGTGTTCCCATACTTTTGTATGTTAATCATTACTTTTTCTTTAGGAATACCAACTCTTGCTCTTGTTGCCTCAATGATTCTTAAGTTCGCTTGATGCGGAACCAACCAATCAACATCTTCACCAGTTAAATTATTACGCTTTAAAATTTCAGCTGAAACATCAGCCATATTTGTAACCGCAAATCTAAATACCGACTTACCTTCTTGGTAAACAAAATGTTCTTTGTTTTTAAGCGTTTCTAAACTAGCAGGTTTGTGTGAGCCACCAGCTTTAATGTTTAGGAATTCTCTTCCAGAACCATCACTTTTTAAAACAGAATCAACAATTCCAACTTCTTCTTCAGTAGGCTCTAATAAAACGCCTCCTGCACCATCTCCAAAGATAATGCACGTTGTTCTATCTTCATAATCAATTATGCTCGACATTTTATCGGCACCAACGATTACTACTTTTTTATAAGCTCCACTTTCGATAAATCTTTGTCCTGTAACTAAAGCGTATAAAAACCCTGAACAAGCAGCGCTTAAATCATAACCCCATGCGTTTGTTGCACCTACTTTATCACAAATAATATTTGCGGTAGATGGGAAAGGCATATCAGGTGTAACAGTTGCTACTAGTACTAAGTCTATTTCCTCAGGAGCGATCCCTCTTTTTTCACAGATTTGCTTAACTACTTCAGCCCCCATGTCGGAGGTTGCTTTTCCTTCACCTTTAAGGACTCTTCGTTCCTTTATACCAGTTCTGGTTGTGATCCACTCATCGGTAGTATCAACAATTTTTTCTAACTCTGCATTGGTCATTACATACTCTGGTAAGTAACCTCCAACACAAGTTATTGCAGCGTTTATAGTACTCATATTACTTAAAAGCTTCTTTTATCTTGTTAGACAGTTTTGCTTTCGCAATTTCTGCCGCTAATTTAATCATATTCTTAATTGCAACGTCATTTGAGATACCATGACCAACTACAACATTGGAATTAATCCCCAATATAGGGCTTCCTCCATATATCTCATAGTTAAACCTACTAAAATAATCATCTAGCACACCTCTTTTTTTCATCAAATGATAAAAAGCTTCGGCCTCTTTAATGACTACATTACCTGTAAAACCGTCGCACACAACAACATCACAGCCGTCATTAAAAATATCTCTTCCTTCTATATTACCAACAAAATTAAAGTCTTTCGAATCTTTCATTAAGTTATAAGTTGCTAGTGAAAGTAAATTTCCCTTTTCAGGTTCCTCTCCAATATTTAACAAGCTAACTCGTGGCGTTTCAATTCCAAGAACGTGTTTAGCGTATAATGATCCAACAATACCAAATTGATATAAAACATCAGGTTTACAATCAGCATTTACGCCAACATCTAAAATAAGATTTACACCTCCATTTTCCTTCGGTAAAACCGAAGCAATAGAAGGCCGAATAATCCCTGGAATTGTTTGAACAGTATACATTGAACCAATCATCATGGCTCCCGTGTTACCAGCCCCGGCAAAACCTTGGATTTCTCCATTAGATAAAAGCTTAAAGCCCAAACCAATAGATGATTTAGGCTTCTTCTTAAATGCTTTAATAGGGTGCTCACTCATGCCGATAAAATCGGTAGTATTGACAATAGAGAATTTACTCTTATCAGCACCCTTTTCTTCCAAAATAGGAAGAATTTTGGTTTCGTCGCCAATAAGAACTAACTCAACCCCTGGCAGTTCTTTTTGTGCTAAAACAGCACCTTCGGTAGTAGTTTTGGGAGCGAAATCGCCACCCATTATATCTATCCCAATCCGCATATTAAGCTTTTTGGATTAGAAACTAAGCTGTAACCGTTTTCTCAATTGCTTGTTTCCCTCTGTAGTAACCACATTCACCACATACTCTGTGATATTCTGTAGTAGCACCACAATTTGAACAAGTTGAAAGTGTAGGAGCAACCGCTTTATAATGCGTTCTTCTCTTATCTCTTCTTGTCTTACTAATCTTTCGTTTAGGATGCGCCATTTTGTGTATACTTTAATTAAATTCTTATTTTAAATTCTTCAATGCCGACCACCTTGGGTCGATATTATCTTCGTCGTTATTTTCTTTTTCATAATCCTGATTCAGCATTGATAAAATTGCTTCGTCACAACCTTTATCATCACCATCTTCAGAATGTATTCTTCTCGTTGGTAAACTCAAGCTTATACTTTCGTATAAATAATGTCTGATATCAAACTCAATATCATTCTCATCAAGTATTAACAAGCCTTCGTCTTCATTGTCTTCAGTTCCAACTTTCACAATCAGTGACTCCGTAAAGCTCACTGGCAATGTAACGTCCTCACTACAACGATCACAAGGCACCGCAACCTTTCCCTCAAAGTTTAGTTCCATTTGGCTTAAACGTTCTGATTTCCTCAAAACTGCACCAACAATCACTTCCCCTCCTTGAATTTCAGCGTACTCTAAATCGTTAAAGAACGCATCGTCAACTAAAAAATTATAGTTGTATTCACCTAACTCAAGTGCCTCGAAACCGATTACAAATTTATCAAATTCCATTTGTCCAAAAATTAAGAGCCTACAAAGTTACAACATAAAGTTTTATCAAAGCAGAACTTTATGATTTTATTCTTCATTCGGTGTTTCGTTCGCAATATCTTTCGGTCCCTCTTTTGGTATTTCCTTCACTATTTCAGTAGGTTTCACTTCAGGGTCAAGATCAACTTTAGCTTCTTGTTCAACTGCTGGTTTAGGTCTAGGTGTCGGTCTTGGAGTATCCTTTCTTGGCTCTCTTCTTGGCTTTCTTGTATCACTTGAAGGTCTGCCTTTTTTAAAGGGCTCCTTTACTTTACCCGGTTTTAAAGCATTTGCTAACAAGCCCTTATTCATTCGTCGGTTTTTACAAATATCAATCGCGGTGTAAACCGCTTGTCTCATCGATGCTGCATCTGCTTTGTCTTCCCCAGCAATATCATAACCAGTCCCATGATCAGGAGATGTTCTTACAAATGAAAGTCCAGCTGTAAAATTCACTCCTTCTCCAAAACTTAACGCTTTAAAAGGAATTAAACCTTGATCATGATACATTGCTAAAACACCATCGTATTTTAAATATTGAGCTGACCCGAAAAATCCATCAGCAGGAAATGGTCCGTGAGCAAAAACGCCATTATCCCCAGCCTTTTTAACGGCTCCATTAATAACTTCTTGCTCTTCAGCACCAAGTAAACCATTATCACCGGCATGAGGGTTTAAACCAAGCACAGCAATTTTTGGTTTAGAAATACTAAAATCCATTTTCAATGAATTGCTCATTACTTTTAATTTCTTCAGTATACTCTCTTCAGAAATTGCCGAGGCTACCTCTTTTAATGGAATATGCCCTGTTACGACTCCTACTTTTAATTTTTCGGAAATCATAAACATTAAACCTTTCGTATCGCCATCTTTTTGTCCTAAAAACTCTGTATGGCCGGGGAAGTCGAAGTTATCGCTTTGAATATTTTTTTTATTTATTGGTGCAGTAACAATAGCATCTATTTTTCCGTCCATTAAATCGTTAACGGCAATATCCAAAGATTGGAACGCCGCTTTTCCAGAAGCAAGTGTAGCTTCACCAATGTTTAAATCTACTTTATCGTCGCAACATTCAATTAGATTCACTTTATTATCTCTGGAATCTTCAGCTTTGTTGACAACAAAAAATGAAAATTCATCCATTTTAAGATTTTTTTTATGCTCGTTGCTATACTTCTTTGATCCATATATAACTGGCGTACAAAGGTCAAGCATTCCACTATCTGAGAATGCCTTTAAAATCACTTCGTAACCAACTCCGTTAACATCACCTTGAGTGATTCCTATTTTTATCTTATCTAATTTATCGCTCATGTCTCGTCTTAATTCAAGTCAAATTTATCCTTTAAAAATTGATACAGCAACCTTACACCAAATCCTGTCCCACCTTTTTTATGATAATCCTTATCCGAAGGAATAAAAGCAGGTCCTGCAATATCCAAATGAATCCATGGGTAATCAACAAAATTTTTCAAGAAAAATCCTGCACAAACCGCTTGTCCTTCCCCTGATCCTAAGTTATTTAAATCGGCAATGTTACTTTTTAATGTATCCTCAAACTCTTCCCACATTGGTAGCTCAATTATTCTTTCGAATGTAGTTTCACTTGATTTTTTTAGCTGATGAATATTTTTATCACTTGTCCCCATAACAACAGCGCCATTGTGGCCCGTTAATCTAAATGCCGAGCCTGTTAAAGTAGCTACATCGATTACTAATTCAGGATTGAATTTTTTAGCAAAACTTAACGCATCAGCCAAAACAAGTCGCCCTTCAGCATCTGTATTTAAAACCTCAACCGTCTTTCCGCTGTGCATTGTGATAACATCACCAGGAACTAATTCATTTCCATTTATTCTGTTTTCTGTAATTGGCGTTAAAACAATTACATGAATTGGTAATTTATTTTTTGCGATTGCTTTTATTGTTGCTACTACAGTAGCCGAACCGCCCATATCAGCCTTCATGTCTGTCATGAAGTTTCCTGTTTTAATATTAATTCCTCCTGTATCAAACAGGATACCTTTTCCAATTAAAACTATTGGCTTATCGTTGTTATATCCTTTTGGTTTCCACTCTAATTTAGCTAGAGCAGGCTCTTCATTGGAACCTTTATTTACGCCTAATATCCCACCCATATTTAGGGATTCTAATTTAGATTTTCTAAATACGTCTACCTCAACTCCAATTTTGGTTAATTGATTTATTTGAGAAAGATAATTATCTGTAGTTAGTTGATTAACGGGCTCATTCACCCAGTCACGAGCAGAATTAACGCTTTTGATAACGTTTTCTAGTTGTTCTAAATCTGTTGCTTTAATTTCAGTTGAAACAACATTTATCGAAGCAGAATCTGAATTATAATCAGACTTATATTTTGAAAACGAATAGTCGTTTAATAACGCACCTTCTAAAAATGCAATGGTTTTGGTTTTAGATACATCTAAACAAAGTAAATCGAAATCACCTTGTAAATTTAAATTCGCTGCCGTTTTTCTAAAAAATTCAATTGCCTTCTTTTTAGAAGAGATAATTACTTTACGAGTGTCATAATTTCCAAACTCAACTACATCATTAGATGAAGATTCATTTTTCAAAAACTGGAATTCTTCTTTAGTGCATTTTGATTTTAAACTTTTAATATCACTATACAAAAAGATTTTACCGGCACTTTTATTCTCCTTTTTTGAAACAATAATCTCCATATTCTTCATTTTTTAATGAAATTACCAAACTATTCCCAAAAAGCTTCATTTGAATTACATAACTTAGAAACTAAATTTTTAAAACGACCGGTGTTCGCTGTAAATTCATGAGGATTTTTATTTCCATATTATTGATGTTTACTGTTTTAAAGGTTTCGGCCACGCACAATCGAGCTGGGGAAATATCGTACAAACAAATTGGAATTAATCAGTTTGAAATTACCCTAACAACCTACACTCGAATTGAGACAGAGGCCGATCGTCCTTTTTTAACGATTTCTTGGGGAGACGGGGCTGTAGATTCTTTGTTAAGATCTCCTGGATTTCCTCAATTTATCTCTACCGATATTAATAAAAATCAATACACAAGTATTCATACTTATCCCGGCCCTGGAACTTATACTGTTAGTTTAGAAGATCCCAACAGAAACAATGGGATAATCAATATCCCCAACTCAGTTAGTGTCCCTTTTTACATCGAATCGCAAATTATAATTAACCCTTTTTTAGGGACCAATGGCTCTCCTGTTCTTTTAAACCCTCCTATTGATGAAGCTTGCGTTGATGCTATATATCAACATAACCCATCAGCATTTGATGAGGACGGAGATAGTTTAGCTTACTCATTAGTTAACCCAAGAGGTGAAAGTGGACTAATTGTACCTGGATATGAATTCCCTGCTGGTTTAACAATTAATCACACAACGGGAACAGTTACATGGGATAAACCAACGTTTGAAGGTGAGTTTAATTTCGCTATTCTTATCAATGAGTATAGAGGTGGTTTTTTAATTGGATCAATGGTTCGAGATATGCAAATAAGCGTAAAAAGCTGTAACAATCAACCACCTATTTTGAATCCGATTAGAGATCTTTGTGTGGTTGCAGGAACGACTATTAAGCTAACTATAAAAGCCAAAGATCCAGATTCATTGGATGTGATTACTTTAACAGCAACCGGGGGACCTTTAAGTGAGGTTGAAGGTGATTTGGCAACTTTTGACAACAGTAGCATTGGTATCGATTCGGTATCTGGAGAATTTGAATGGATAACAGGTTGTTCTCATGTAAGACAAAACCCTTATCCGGTTTATTTCAAAGCTCAAGATAATGATGAAGTTGTGCAACTTATAGATATCCAAACTTTAAACATCAAAATTTTAGGCCCAAAAACAGAAGAAGTTTCAACAGAGGCAATTGTTGATGGTATAGGTGTAAATTGGAAAAGAAACATTTGCACCGAAGTTAGTGGATATAAAGTTTACCGAAAAATAAACTCGACTAGCTTAATACCAGACTCTTGTGTTACAGGAATGCCAAGTGAAACTGATTACCAATTAATAACCACTATCTCAGGTAGAAACTCAACTAACTTTTTTGATCAAAACTTAATTGAAGGTAATCTTTACTGTTACAGAGTCGTTGCTTGTTTCCCTGATGGAGCAGAAAGTATTGTTAGCGATGAGGCGTGTAGCCAAACTATTGAAATCAGTCCAATTCCGTTAAATGTTGATGTTATTACAACAACCGAAAATGCCGGAGAGATTTTTATTCGATGGAAAAACCCAGTTAATATTGACAGCCTGAATGCTTCAGGAAACTTGTTTTACAAACTCTATGAAGTCATCAATGGTGTCCCTTCTTTAATTTATATAGGAAATGATTTATCGGATACAACATTTTCTCATATAAGCATCAATACTACTATTCAGCATAATTACCTCATAACTCTTCTAGAAGAAATAACTGGACAAGAAAATGAACTTTCATCCTCTGAAACAGCCTCATCGGTATTTCTCACAGCAGTACCAGCAGACCAAACGGTGGAACTTTCATGGAATTACTTAACGCCTTGGCAAAACGATACTGCACTGATTTTAAGGGCGCAATTGGGTGTTTGGGAGGTTATCGACACTGTCTTCAACAACTCGTACTCTGACAAAAACCTTACAAACGGAACTGAATACTGCTATAAAGTTATGACGATAGGTGGTTATGAAAACTACGATTCTATACTTTTAAATAATTCACAACAAGTATGTGAAACACCTGAGGATATTATCCCTCCTTGTGTTCCAACCGTATTCTCGCAGTCAGATTGCGATACAGATGAAAATCGTTTATACTGGTTAGGCGATACATCAGACTGTAATGCCGATTTATCAAGCATTACAATTTACTTTAAAAGATTTCCAGAAGATGAGTATAATATATTAGCCGAAATCACAGCACCTTGGACAGACACCTCTTTTATTCATAATGGACGGTTTGAGGTAGCGGGATGTTATAAATTCATGGCTACAGATTCGGTAGGGAATCAATCAGAAGACAATGAAGAAATTTGCTTTGACAACTGTCCTTATTATTCTTTACCCAATATTTTCACTCCAAACGATGATGGAGTAAATGAAATACTAACTCCGTTTCCTTACAAATATGTAAAAGAAATTAATTTAGAAATTTATAATCGTTGGGGACGACAGGTGTTTAAAACAAATGAATTGGATATTAATTGGGATGGTAAACATCAATTAACAAAACTCAACTGTAGTAGTGGAGTTTACTATTACAGTTGTATCCTCAGTGAAAATCGATTAGAAGGTGTACAGGATAGAATTATAAATGGATTTATTCATTTAGCGCGTTAAAATACAAGCATCCGCATAAAAAAGCGTTTTAATAGCAGCATAAGCTGCTATTATTTCTGAAAATAAGTATTCTCAAAAACATTCAAATTTAAATACAAAAAATCCCGCTTCTTAGGGGCGGGATTTAAACTTTATCTGTACACAGCAGATTAATTAACCAAAACTAAACCTATAAATAACTATGAAAAAATGTGTGCCTTTTTCATAAAAGAACTTATTTGTATTCATTAACGCACATAATTGTATTTTTGTATTTGTATTAACTTCTTTTAACAAATGAGTGATCACTTAAGCCACAACATTTCAATTCAACTTGAGAAAGTTTTTAAATCATTTTTTAAAAACGAAGCACTTGCTATCTCCAAAACAACCACTACAGAAGATATAGAAAGTTGGGATTCCCTAAATCATATGAGCTTAATTGCAGAAATTGAAAAAGAATTTGAAATTACATTTGACTTTTATGAGGTAATGGACTTTGAAAATGTAGGGGAACTAATTAAAAGTATAGCCAATAAAAAAGCAAATTAAATACTAAAACTTCTTTCCTTAACTTTGAATACTTGGAATGGTTAGTCTACATAATGTTATTTGCAATTGGTCTTACAGCTTTTTACAAATCCACCTTTTCTCCAAAAGATGTTCTAACCTGTATTTCTTTAGCATTTATATGGATGATGAGTCCAGTTGCTGGACTTGTATTAATCACGCTAACATTTATTACTTATTACTGTCAATTTTCAAAACGAAAAGCTTGGCTGGGTATATCGCTACAATTAGGCGTTCTAATACTGGCTAATTACTTTTTAGAAAACATACTTCTTTTCAAACTAGGTTTATCTTATTATGGATTACAAAACATTGGAGTTTTATTACTTTCCGTACGAAGTAAACCTCAGGGTTTTAAATTTAGAGACCTACTTTTTGGAAATGCTTTTTTCGCAAAATTCATATCAGGTCCGATTTTATTACCGAAGGAAATTAAAGCCTTAAATCCCGATCAGGTCTTAAACTCATCTAACATCTATTACGGAATCAATAGAGTTCTGTTTGGATTGTTTAAAAAATTAGTACTTGCTGATCATTTATCTACAATTAGTAATACCGTATTCGAGCATCCTGAATCCGATTTTAAAGCAATTACAATCATTATTTCTTGCTTTGTTTTTACACTCGAAATGTATTTAAATTTCAGTGCTTACACAGATATTGCTTTAGGTGTCGCAAGGTTATTCAACATAAAACTCAAGGAAAACTTTAAACTACCCATCCGTTCAAAATCAATTTCTGAGTATTGGCGAAAAACACACATCTCATTAATCGATTGGTTTACGCAAAACTTCTTTTACTACTTCACTTTCAAGTGGCGAAAGTCACCTGTTAAAGCGGCAGTTTTCGGAATATTCATCACGTTCTTACTTAGTGGTATATGGCACGGGAAACACATAGGATTTGTTATTTGGGGTGGATTAAATGCATTGTATCTGATTATTGAATACTTAGGGAAACGTAAAAACATAAAACTCCCCAATTTCCTAGGTTGGACTTTAACCATATCGTTAGTTAGTTTTGCCAATTTATTTTTTAACGCCAAATACTGGGGGAACTCACTCCACTATTTAAAACAAATTTTTTCCGCAGAGAATTGGAGTTTTATTTGGACCTCGGACGTTATCGCTATTTTAGGTAATGGTGGTTATTTAGAACAACAATTCAGACTATTACTACTCGGTAGTCTAGTACTACTTTTCTTTTTGTTTGAAAAACGATTAGAATTCGTTAGCAGATTGGAAAAAGCTTCAGTCTTTTACATTGTTATTATCACGCTAGGTATTTTCCTATTCGGAAACTTCAACGCTGGAACTGATTTTATTTACATGCAGTTTTGAGTTTAGCTGAAAAAAATAAAGCAATCATCAAAAATGAAGCTCAGCGATTGGGTTTTGATTTCGTTGGTTTTTCCAAAGCTGATTTTTTAGAAGAGGACGCTCCAAGATTAGAACAATGGCTGAACAATAATAGCCACGGTGAAATGAAATATATGGAGAATCATTTCGATAAACGATTAGATCCTCGTTTATTAATTAATGATGCCAAAACGGTTGTTTCATTTTTAATTAATTATTACCCTTCCGAAACACAAAACTCAGATAGTTATAAGCTCTCTAAATATGCTTACGGAACAGATTATCATTTAGTAATTCGAAAAAAACTAAACCAACTCCAAGATTTTATTAATACAGAAATAGGTGCTGTAGCAGGAAGAGGTTTTATTGATTCCGCTCCAATTTTAGAAAGAGCTTGGGCCAAAAAAAGTGGATTAGGTTGGATTGGTAAAAATGGAAACTTAATTAATAAACAATCCGGTAGTTTTTACTTTGTAGCTCAATTAATTCTTGATTTGGAATTACCTGTTGATAATATCACTACTGATCATTGCGGAACTTGTACGGCCTGCATAGATGAATGTCCTACCGATGCAATTACTGAACCGATGGTTGTAGATGGATCAAAATGTATTTCTTACTTCACAATTGAACTTAAGGATGCTATTCCAAATGACGTAAAAGGAAAGTTTGACGATTGGATGTTTGGTTGTGATATTTGTCAAGATGTTTGCCCTTGGAATAAATTTTCGAGTCCACACAACCAACCACTTTTCGATCCACATCCTGATTTATTATTCATGACAAAGAAAGATTGGGTAAACATATCTGAAATAACCTATAAAAAAGTATTTTCGAAAAGTGCAATTAGCAGAACAAAATTAAAAGGGTTAAAACGAAATATCGAATTCTTAAAATAATTTTGGCATAAGAAATGTTAAGACATTGCAAAACTAAATTTATTATGAAAAAAATTACATTATCAATTTTGCTTGCTTCATCATTTTTACTCTTCAGTAATCAAAGTAAAGCTCAAGACGAACAAAAAAATTTTGTTATTAAAACAAACCCAATGTCATCACTCGGGAGTGGTATATGGCTAGGACCTGTTATTCCATTAACAGCGGAGTTACCAAGATTAGCCGTTGAATACGGACAAGGACACCATGCTGGTATGTTAGCTGGAGGGTATTTAGGTTGGTCTGCTCTTGGAAGTATTGAAGATGAAGAAGGTAATCAAGTAAGAGACCTTGTAAGTAATAGAGGTGTTAAAATTCAAGGGTTATATAAGTACTATGTATCAGGAACTGCACCAAAAGGCTTTTACATAGGTCCTCACTTTAGTTATTCCATGTCAAAACTATCTTCAAAAGAAGATTCAGATGATTACATAATAGCCACCAATCAAATTGTAAGTGCTGCATTGGGTTACCAATTCATATCAAAAGGTGGTTTCTCCTTTGATGTATTTACAGGTTTTGGTTATCAAGCTAAAAAATGGGATTTCAATGGTGAAGGAGCAGATTTAGGAATCGAAGAGATCAAAGGTTACCAAGGATTTAAAGTTCCATTTGTGTTGAATTTTGGATACGCCTTTTAGGCGTAAAATAATTTTTTCTTAAAAGTGATTGGAGGATATTCCAATCACTTTTTTTGTTTTGTGTCCTATTGTTAATAAGCACTATCTTTGCAGAGTTATGGCGAATAAAAAGAAAACCGGAGGAAGTAAGAAAAGAAATTTTGAACCAGCTGCGGTAAGATTTGGAAAAGATACAAGACGAGGTGGAGGGCCGAGAAAAAGATTAGACTCGAAAGAAGCCAATATAGGTGACGGTTCAACCCGTTTAAACAAATACATTGCTCACGCTGGAGTTTGTTCACGTAGAGATGCTGATGAATTAATCACCATTGGTGCTATCACCGTAAATGGTCGTATAATCACAGAAATGGGTTACAAAGTACAACCTACCGATGTTGTTAAATATGAAGGTGACACCCTTTCCCATGGA
This sequence comes from uncultured Flavobacteriales bacterium, assembly GCA_905182585.1. GTDB lineage: Bacteria > Bacteroidota > Bacteroidia > Flavobacteriales_C. Next base: position 24,178 of record CAJJCC010000028.1, on the reverse strand, counting down.
GACTTATTTTATTTCGCAATTAACAAACCCAAAAACTTTAGTTCAGCAACCGACAATCCGTTAAAGGACCGTACTGTCGGAAGGTTATTAGCTAAAGCTTGTAGATATATTTTAACACCTATTGGAAAGTTAGATAGACACTCTACAGGGATTATGATTTTATCGAACGATCATGATTTGTGTTTAAAATTAACAAATCCAAAACATGAATTTCAAAAGATTTATCAATTAGAGATTGATAAACCTCTGTCTCAAGAAGACTCTGATAAAATTACAGAAGGTTTTAGAATGGCCACGGGAACTTGGGTAAAAGCAGAAGCAGTTTCATATTTAAAAGGTTCTCGTAATAATATTGGAATCGAAATTTTCAATAATAAAGGGAATGCTCTTGAAAAGATATTTGGAGAATTAGGCTATAAAATAATTAAACTAGATCGAGTTTCATTTGCTGGAATAACAAAAAAGAAACTAACAAGAAGTGAATACAGAGAACTATCTGCAACTGAAGTACAACAATTAAAAATGCTTGGATAAAAAGCACATCTTAAAAGTAACGAACTCTAATATTACCACATTAGGGTTTGTCACTTTAGCAATTATGAATTATATTGCTCTCTTTTTTTGAAAAAATTCTTTTAGTAACCGAGAAGAAGCTTCTTCCATCAACCCCCATTCCGTAACCGTCTTAGGATGCAACATGTTTTCGTTAAAACTTCTAAAACCTCTAGATTCATCAGAAGCTCCTATCACAATACGTTTTAAACGTGTCCAATAACTTGCTCCTGCACACATCGTACAAGGCTCCAATGTTACATACAAAGTGCACTGATCTAAAAACTTACCTCCTAAATAATTTGCAGCCATTGTAAACGCCTGCATTTCTGCATGAGCGGTAACATCATTTAAGGTTTCTGTTAAATTATGAGCTTTAGCAATAATTTGATTATCACAAACAATTACCGCTCCAACAGGCACTTCATCAGCATCAAAAGCTTTTTGCGCTTCTTGAATTGCCAGTTTCATAAAATGATCATCACTAAAAACAGATAAGCTCATAATTCAAAGATAGAACAAGAAAAGAGTCCTTTTTATATCTACCGAATTAAAAAGTTTAATATTATTCTCTTCCTTATTACTTTTAGCTAGTGAGGAACAAGCGAATTTGTCTACTTTTGTATGGTAATTTCAATTTACGATTATGTATAGGTCACACAACTGCGGAGAATTAAGATTAGAAAACGTTCATGAACAAATTACGTTAAGTGGTTGGGTTCAGAAAGTTAGAAATAAAGGTGGAATGATTTGGGTTGACCTTCGTGATCGATACGGAATTACTCAACTTGCGTTGGAAGATGAGGTTTCTTCGAGAGAAGCAATGGAAACAGCTAAAAAACTAGGTCGTGAATATGTAATCACGGCAACAGGTGAGGTTATCGAGCGATTATCCAAAACCAATAAAATCGAAACAGGTGCAATTGAAATAAAAATTGATACAATTACTGTTTTAAACGAAGCATTAACTCCTCCCTTTACTATTGAAGATGAAACAGATGGTGGTGAAGAGTTAAGAATGAAATATCGTTATTTAGACATTCGAAGAAGTCCAGTTAGAAGAAATCTTGAACTAAGAAACAAAGTTTCGATTGAAACTAGAAAGTATTTAGATCAACAAGATTTTCTTGAAGTTGAAACGCCTTATTTAATCAAATCTACTCCTGAAGGAGCTCGAGATTTTGTTGTTCCCTCAAGAATGAACCAAGGTGAATTTTACGCATTACCTCAATCTCCTCAAACATTTAAGCAACTATTAATGGTTGGTGGAATAGATAAGTATTATCAAATTGTAAAATGTTTTAGAGATGAGGATTTAAGAGCCGATCGTCAGCCAGAATTCACACAAATTGACTGTGAAATGTCGTTTGTCTCTCAGGAAGACGTTATGCAAACGTTTGAAGGATTAGCAACTCATTTATTCAAATCGGTATTGGGTGTAGAATTATCAGCATTCCCTAGAATGACCTACGCTGAAGCAATGAGACTTTACGGAAGTGACAAACCAGATATTAGATTTGGAATGGAATTCGTAGAGTTAAATAATGTTGCTCAAAACAAAGGATTCAAAGTATTTGACGATGTTGAATTAGTTTTAGGAATAAACGTTGAAGACGCCGCTACTTATACAAGAAAGTCATTAGACAAAATTACCGATTTTGTTAGACGTCCACAAGTTGGAGCTAACGGAGTTGTATACGTTAAATGTAATGAAGACGGAACTTTTAAATCATCTGTAGATAAATTCTTCGACCAAGAAGGATTAAAAGCATGGGCAGATAAAGCCAATGCTAAACCTGGAGATTTATTATTAGTACTTGCTGGAGACACAAACAAAGTAAGAAGTCAAATGAACGAACTTCGTTTACATATGGGTAACGAACTTGGTTTAAGAAATCCTAAAGTATTCAAACCTTTATGGGTTGTAGATTTTCCATTATTAGAGTGGGATGAAGAGTCAGAAAGATTCCATGCCATGCATCATCCTTTCACATCTCCAAAAGAAGAAGATTTCCAGTTAATGGATTCTGCTCCTGGAGAAGTTAGAGCAAATGCCTATGATCTTTGCATGAATGGTGTGGAGTTAGGTGGAGGTTCGATTAGAATTTTTGACAAGCAACTTCAAAAAAGAATGTTTGATCTTTTAGGCTTTACCGAAAATGAAGCAAAAGAACAATTTGGATTCCTAATGAACGCGTTTGAATTTGGAGCTCCTCCCCATGGTGGATTAGCGTTTGGATTTGATCGTTTTTGTGCCATGCTAGGTGGACAAGATAGTATTAGAGACTTCATTGCCTTTCCAAAAAACAACTCCGGAAGAGACGTTATGATTAACTCTCCTGCTCCTATTGACAATGATCAATTAAACGAATTAAACATTAAGCTCAAAGCATAATGTTTTTAAAGCATAACACTTTCACTTTATTTTTTTTGGGGTTAATACTTCTGGGTTGTTTATTACCCGGAAGTAATCTCCCAGATATTGCTACCCAAAACCTAGACAAGGCAATTCACATTCTTTTCTTTTTTTGCTTCTCATTTAGCGCAATGGTTGGATTTGCAAAACAGAGCCAATTCCCAAAACTACATTATGATGCCGTTAAATATGTAATCGTAATTGCCACTGCATTAACGATCACAACTGAGTTGCTACAGCATTATGTAATACCAAGAAGAAATTTTGATCTTTATGATATCTTGGCAGATTTAGTAGGAATGGTTTTAGCCTTAATATTTTTCCTTTTTGTAAAAGGTAAGGAAAAGTGCGGATTCTAACGCTCAACTGCTCTAAAGGCTAAACAAACAATACTAACTTTAACATCATACTTTTCCTTAATTGCATTAATACAAGCAATCAAAGTCGCTCCTGTTGTTAAAACATCATCTACTAATAAAATGTGCTTTCCTTCAAATCCGTGTAACGCTGTGAAATTAGCATCCATATTTTCATAACGCTCGTATACTCCTTTCTCCGTTTGAGAAGCCGACTCCACCAACCGTTTTAACACACATTGATTTTGCACATTTAATTTCTTGGCCACGCCAAAAGCTAATTCTTCAGCTTGATTATATCCACGTTTTTTAATTTTCTTAGGATGCATTGGAACAAAACTAACACAATCAACATCTGCCAATTCGCTAACACCTTTAATTTTCACACCTAAATAACCACCCATGTATTTAGCTAAATTGGAGTTTCCTCCATATTTAAATTCATGAATAATCTGCTGTAACTTTTCTTGTTTTAAAAAATTGAAAGGTGCGCCAGAAAAGGTCACATTCGCTTTACCCCAAAACAATTGAGCAATACTGCTTTTGTTATTTAACGGTTCAATATTTTCCGAAAAGTTGGCTTCACAGCTCATACAAAAGTGCGTTTCCCCTTTGTGTAAACTGCTTTTACAGCACAAACAATTTAAAGGATAAAAAAGAGAAAGTAGTTTACTAAAAAAATTCAAAAATGACAGAAATTAAAAAATAACCAAAAATAAAGTATATTTGCTCGTAAATTAGAATTCGAAGAGAATTATGAGCGAGCAACAAAAGAAAAGTAAGGGAAAAAAACTTGTAATATTTTTACTGGTTTCTATTGGTATTTTAACCGGTTCTGCTGGATTTTTAGCAAAAGTCGCTTTTGTCGACAAAGCAGATGAAATAGACACTTTACAAAGAAAGTCTACTTCTGCAGAAGACCGATTTAAAAGATTAACTCGCGATATTAATAAAGCTGAACAACTATTAAAATCCATCGATATACAAGGTTTAGACTCAAACTTATTAGGTGAAGGAATTGCAGAAATTCAAGCTTACAAAATTGAAAAAGAAGCTTCAATTAATAAATTAAGAGATCAAATCCAACAATTACTAGCAGAGACTGATGGTCAAGCTAAAAATTTCTCGCAGTTTAAAGCTTTATATGCTAAACTAAAAACGGATGTGTACTTATTAAGATCTGAAGTTTCTAAATTAAAGGCTAAAAATCAAGCTTTAATTTCTGAAAACGCTAGGTTAAAACAGGAGAACACAAAATTAGGTGTTGATTTAAATGGAGCAAATAAATCCAACGCTGAGTTATCTGATGTAAACCAATCATTAGAAGGAAAGGTTAAACTTGGAAAACGTTTACAAACCTTTGAAAAGATCGCAGAAGGAATCAAGTTAAGAAGAAACGGAGAAGAAAAATCTACAAACAGAGCTAGAAGAGCTGATAAAATCAGAATTGCTTTTACAATTGGTAAAAACGAATTGGCAGCTGCTGGAAACTTAAACTTATATTTAAGAGTTTTTGATCCTAATGACAGAGTTATTTCAGATGGTGGAAGTGAATTCCAATACAAAAATGAAAAACTGTTATATACTGCAAAAGAAACAATTAATTATCAAAACGAAACTACCGACGTTATTCTTTATGGAGAAAAAGTTGGTGGAAAAGAATTTGAGGAAGGAAATTACAAGGTTCAGGTTTACTCTGAAACTGACATGATTTTAGTAGAAACTTTTTCTTTAAAATAAGCTTTAATTAAATTATTAAAAGCAGTTTGATTCCGATCAAACTGCTTTTTTATTTTAATAACCTTTTCAAAACCTTACTTTTGTACCTGTGGGAAGACAGCAAGACTTCATAAAACTATTTATCGAAAAGCTACCAAAACGCCTAGATAACGGCAAGATTGAGCAAATAATTGCCAAGCTTCAGCCCATGCATGTGGCTGATATCGCCGAAGTTATTAGTAATGTTCCTGAAGAATATGCAGTTGCATTAATTCGTCTTCTTAGCGAGGACGTCCGATCCGATGTTGTAGCAGAAATAGGTCCTGAAGAAAGAGGTAAATTACTAGAACTTTTACCCGCAGTTGAAATTGCAGAGTCTGTTGTAAACAAAATGGATTCGGATGATGCTGCCGATTTAATAGCCGAGTTACCATTGGAGAAACAGTCCAATGTTATAAAAGCAATTAAGAATACAGAACACGCACAGGACATCCTTGATCTTTTAACCTACGATGAAGATTCAGCTGGTGGATTAATGGCTAAAGAGCTTGTAAAGGTTAAAGACCATTGGAATGTTAGTGAATGTGTCGTTGAATTAAGAAAACAAGCCGAAGAAATAGAAGAAGTGCACACTGTTTATGTTGTGGATGAATATGAAAAATTGATTGGTATTACTTCACTTAAGAAATTAATATTGAGCTCGCCTCAAACTATGATTCGAGACATTTCCAAAACTGATATTATATCCGTTAAATCGGATGTAGACCGCAAGGAAGTCTCTAGAATAATGGACAAATACGATTTAGTTGTCCTCCCTGTAATTAATGAAATAAACCAGCTTCTAGGTCGAATTACAATTGATGATGTAGTTGATGTCATTGTTGAGGAAGCAGAGAAAGATTATCAAATGCTTTCTGGGATTTCTGAAGATGTAGAATCATCCGATACGGTATGGCAACTTACTCGGGCAAGATTCCCTTGGCTATTGGTTGGAATGATTGGTGGGATTTTAGGAGCAAAAGTAATTGGGATTTTCGATCAAGATGCAAATCCCGCTTTAATGGCATTTATACCATTAATAGTAGCAATGGGTGGGAACGTAGGAATTCAATCCTCTGCTATCGTTGTTCAGGGTATTGCTAATCAAACCCTTTCAGGCTCAATTGCCGCAAAACTAATGAAGGAATTTGGTGTTGGTATTGTAAACGGATTACTTTGTGGAGTAATACTTCTGACTGTAAACCTAGCTATGGACCTAAGTCTTGATTTTAGCCTAGCAATTAGTATCTCTCTAGTATGCGTTATCATTTTCGCTGCTATATTTGGAACTTGGATCCCGCTTGCTTTTCATAAAATAAAGATAGATCCCGCCCTGGCTACTGGGCCTTTTATCACAACTGCAAATGATATTTTTGGACTATTTATATATTTTTATATCTGTAAAGAACTAGTAGGATGACACCTTTGGGCCGAGTGATTTTTGTTGATTCCGTTCATCAAATCTTATTTGAACGACTAATCAAAATGAATTGGGAATGCCATGATAAAACCCATCTCAACGCAAACGACATAAGCCCACTACTTGATCAATATGAAGGTATCGTTATACGATCAAAAATTAAATTAACTGCTGAAATACTAAGTAAATGCAGGAATTTAAAATTCATTGCACGAGCTGGTTCGGGATTAGAAAATATAGATTTAGATTTTTGTTCAAAAAACAACATTCATGTATTCAGTTCTCCAGAAGGAAATAGAGACGCTGTAGCAGAACACGCAATGGGTATGTTACTTATGCTCAACAACCATCTGAAAAGAGTAGATCAACAAGTGCGCGAAGGCGTGTGGATAAGAGCAGAAAACAGAGGTTTTGAATTAAAAGGGAAAACAATTGCACTTATGGGGTATGGTGTAATGGCAAACGCTTTTGCCCAACGGTTAAAAGGATTTGATGTTACAGTATTAGCGTATGATAAATTCAAAACAAATTTCTCTGATGAATTTGTTAAAGAGGCAACTTTAGAAGAAATTTACGCTAAAGCAGATATACTTAGTATCCATACAAATTATCACACCGACAATAAATATTTAGTCAATCATCAATTTATACAGTCGTTTAAAAAAGCATTTATTTTGATTAATACCGCGCGTGGATTTAATGTAAACACAACGGATCTTGTTAATGGATTAAAATCCAAAAAAATTATTGGTGCTTGTTTAGATGTACTTGAATATGAATCCGTATCCTTTGAAACTGTTCCTGATATTGAATCGTCAGAGGCTCTTCGGTATTTAGGCAAAGCTGAAAATGTAATTTTCAGTCCCCATATAGCTGGTTGGACGTACGAATCTCATTTTAAATTAAGTAATGTTTTAGCGGATAAAATAGAGTATTGGATTGCGAACTAATCCTGTAATGCAATATATTCGAATTTAAAACCTAGTACTTTTTCATACTCTTCTCCATATTATAATAAATCTTCATCCGAAACATCATAAAACCAAAACATCGTGATTTCAAGTCCTTTGACTTGCATTTCCTTTAATCTTTTAAAGATGCTAAACATGAATTTAGCAGACGATGAGTTATAATATTCGAATTTAAATTGAAACTCCAATTTTTTGGAAGAACCATTCTTTAAAGTTGTCTAGCCACTTGATAATTGGTTCGTAAAAAGTAAGAACGTCTTCTGAACGACTTTCACCTTCAAGTGAAAATTCCATTTTATCAAGATCAAAATCTAACTTGGGAGTAGTATCTCCTTTTTTAATTCTAAGTGACTCCATCTTACTCCTGTTCTACTTTAACTTTCAATGTAAAAAACGAATTAGAATCATCAATTTGATTAAAACTATATTCAAATTTATTTCCACTTTTCAACGCCATATCAATAATACCTAATCCAGCTCCACCTTTAGAAGAGAAGCTTGTATCCGAAGTTAATATTTCATTATACCAAACCATCAATCCCTTTTTATCTAAAGAATTAATTTTTATTAGCTTGTTTTCCAATCCTTTAACTCCATTACTCGCTATCTTATTTCCTGTAGCCAAATAATAATAGTCGTCATCTTTTCCTAATAAAAACATAGCAGGGAACTGATCGCCTTCTATTTTTAAGGAATGCTTTGTTAAATTCTCCAAACACTCAATCATTACGTTGTAAACCTTTTTCATAACTGATTTATCACCAATATTGCTTTTGGCCATTAAAAGTAATACGGTAATCAAGTCTGGTGAGAATTCTCCAGAAAAGGATAGCCTAACGTCTCCGCCTTCCATAAGCTGATGTGTCTCGTAAGCAAACTGTGAATTAATGTTCTTCATAACGCCTTTCGCGGATTTGTACGAAAAGAATTTATAAAAGTTATAAATTCGTGCAATTTTTTTATTCAATGTCTTCAATGAGCGCGTTTTCTTTACTATATTTATGATGCACAATTGTTAAATCCAAAAAAAACATATCCATGGAAGAATTCGCAGAGGTAAAGATTAGCGGGAAATCATACGAACTACCAGTTATTACAGGAACAGAAGACGAAAAAGGAATTGATATCACAAAATTAAGAGCATTGTCTGGTGCAATTACTCTTGATTCAGGATTTAAAAATACTGGTGCTACAAAAAGTGCAGTTACTTACCTTGATGGTGAAAACGGAATTTTAAGATATAGGGGTTACTCAATTGAAGAGTTAGCTGAAAAAGCTTCTTTCATGGAAGTTTCTTACTTATTAATAAACGGTGAATTACCAACTACAGCTCAATTAAGCGAGTTTGAAGGTGAAATTACTAATCATACATTAATTCATGAAGACATGAAGCGATTCTTTGAAGCTTATCCTTCAAAGGCACACCCAATGGGTATCGTTGCTTCATTATTATGTTCCCTTTCTACATTCTACCCAGATTCACAAAATCCGAATAGAACTGAAGAGGAAATTGAATTAACAATTTTCAGATTATTAGCTAAATTACCAACAATTGCTGCTTGGGCCTACAAGAACTTCGTTGGTCATCCAGTTGTTTACCCTAAGAATGAGTTAAGTTACGGAGACAACTTCTTAAATATGATGTTCAGTTTACCATCAGAAGATTACAAAATCGATCCTGTTGTTTCTGACGCATTAAATAAGTTGTTAATCTTACACGCTGATCATGAGCAAAACTGTTCTGCATCTACTGTAAGAATCGTTGGTTCATCTCACGCCAATTTATACTCATCAATCTCTGCAGGAGTTATTGCATTATGGGGTCCTCTTCATGGTGGTGCTAACCAAGCTGTAATTGAAATGTTAGAATCTATTCATGCAGATGGTTCTCCATTAGAGGATTGGATAAACAAAGCAAAAGATAAAAATGATCCATTTAGGTTAATGGGATTTGGGCATAGAGTTTATAAAAACTTCGACCCAAGAGCTAAAATCATTAAAAAAGCTGCTGATGATGTATTATCAAAATTAGGAATTAATGATCCTTTAATTGAAATTGCTAAACAACTTGAAGAAGTTGCTTTAAATGACGAATACTTCAAAGCAAGAAACTTATATCCTAACGTTGATTTCTACTCAGGAATCATCTACAAAGCATTAGGGATACCAACTGAAATGTTTACTGTAATGTTCGCATTAGGAAGACTTCCAGGATGGATTGCACAATGGAAAGAAATGATCGGAAACAAAGAGCCAATTGGTCGTCCTCGCCAAATTTATATAGGAGAAAAGGAAAGATCATTTGTTGCTGCTGAGAAAAGATAAAATAAGGTTTAATTCGAGAAATAAAAGAGGTATCCTATGATACCTCTTTTATTTTATACCTAACGTAAACTTGTTACTTTTAAAGGAACAAATTATCGATTCTGTCGTAACAGGAAGGATTATTCGGAAATGAGAAAATTATCACTACTTGTCCTACTATTTATTAGCCTTGCCACAATTGGCCAGAGTTACCACTTCCTTAACCTAACGGTAGAAGACGGACTTTCTCAAAATGATGTTCACGATTTAATTCAAGATAAAAGAGGTGCTATCTGGATGGCAACTCAACAAGGAATAACCATTTATAATGGTGTTAACTTCGAATATATTAATTCCGAATCAGGACTTCCTTCAAACATAATTTACAGTCTTTACGAAGATGTAAAAGGACATATTTGGATTGGAACGCATAAAGGCCTTACCGTTTATGATGGCAAAGACTTTAGAACCTATACTCAGGAAGACGGACTTCCGAACAACATTATTAAATCAGTGTGTGAAGATGCGTTTGGCCGATTATGGATTGGAACACAATATGGTGGACTTTGCATGCTTGATAATTTCGCTAAAGAAAAAGCTGAATTTGTTCCTTATAACATCGATTTTGGTGGCTCAAGCAATGTATCCGTAAATAAAGTAATTGAAACCCCCGATGCTAAAATCTATGTAGCAACGAATCAAGGTTTAGCTGAAATATTTAACGGAAACTTAAAAACCTACAGTAAAAAAGACGGCTTAGAAGGTCGTAATATTTATGATTTACATGAAGATGTAAATGGAGATATTTGGCTAGCAACCTCCTCAGGGTTGAGTCAATTTAATGGCGAACGCTTTAAAAATTATAATAAGAAAAATGGTTTTCCGATCGACGCAGCATTAACATTAGAAGAAGACAAAAATAATAATATGTGGATTGGAACTTCCAGAAATGGTGTTGTCCGATTAAACATTAATACTTTTGAATATAAGATTTATAATACAGACAAAGGTTTAAGTGAAGATATTGTCCTCAGTATACTTGAAGACAAAAACGATAACATTTGGGTTGGAACCAAAGGAGGAGGAATTAACAAATTCAAAGGAATTTCATTTACTTATTTCGGAGAGAAAGAAGGCTTGGAAAATGAAAAAATTAACGGTATTCTACAAGATTCAGAAGATAATTATTGGTTTGCAACAAGAGGAGGATTAATTCGATATAATGGAATTGACTCCTTTAAGATTTACAATAAAAAATCTGGATTACCGGTTGACTACACAACTACAGTATATGAAGACAAAGATGAAAATATTTGGGTTGGAACCTTAATTGGACTTGCTAAGATTGTAGACGGAGAAATTGAAAAAGTATACTCTATTGCTGATGGAGTTGTTAACCCAGTCACTTGTGTTTTTGAAGATAACGAAAACAATATTTGGGTTGGGACTGAAGGTGGCTTAGGAAAATTAATTGATGGGAAATTCAAGTTCTACCGTATGATAGACGGGATGAATCAAGGTAGAATCTCATCCATTGTTCAAGATAAGAGCGGAAAGCTTTGGATTGGAACTCAAGGCGGAGGGATTAACTGGTTTAACGGAATTGAGTTTGGATATTTAACAGAAGAAGATGATTTAATCGCATCCAATTTTGTAAACTGTATGGTTAAAGGGCCTAGAGGAAATATCTTCATCGGAACTAAAAAAGGAATTACAAAATTCGACGAAAGCCACAATACGTATATCACATTTGATATGAACAATTCCCGATTAAGTTCAAATAACATTAAAATGCTAATTTTTGATGAGGACAATCAATTATGGGCGGGATCCGACAAAGGATTAGATCGTATAAGTTTCAACCCTCCTCAAATCACCCGACAAACGGGAGAATATATTTCGGAAATAAAACACTTTGGGAAATCAGACGGAATAATTGGAGGGGAAATTAACGGTAATGCTGTTTGTGAAGATTTTGATGGAAACTTATGGTTTGGAACAAACAAAGGAGCAATTAAGCATGACAGAAGTGTTGATCACTCAAGTGACATTGAACCACAAACTTATTTTACTGGCTTAAAATTTAACAATGAAAAAACGGATTGGAGAAAACGAAATTATAATATTGAACCTTGGAATGGAATGCCTAAAAACCTAGTTCTCCCCTATGACTCTTCTTCCATTACTATAGAGTTTGTTGGCATAAACCACGACAACCCTAAAAGCACTCAATACTTCTGGTACTTAAAAGGCTATGAAGATAAAAAGTTAACATCTGAAAATTCATTAAAGGCTAAATACACCAAATTACCTCCTGGCGAATATACATTTGAAGTCTATGCCTGTAATAAGGATGATATTTGTAACGAGGAAACCCCTTCTACATTCTGCTTCATTGTATCTCCACCGTTTTGGCAAGAAATTTGGTTTATAATAGTTGTTATTCTCGTCATTGTAGTATCCATAGTAGCGTTCATTAAACGAAGAGAAGGAACACTAAAGGCAGAACGAGAGCTATTAGAAGAGAAGGTTAAAGAGAGAACTCAAGAAGTAGGTGATAAAAACAAAGAATTAAAATTAGTAAACCTTGAAATGATTTCGATCAACAAGGAGGTCGAACAAAAAAACAACGATTTAAATTCAAGTATTCGTTATGCATTAACAATCCAAAAAGCTTCATTCCCTACCGTTCAAGAATTAAAAGATGTTTTTCCAAATTCATTTATTTATCATCTTCCCCGGGACATTGTTTCTGGAGATTTTTATTGGTATCGTAAAGTAGAAACTAAGTTTGTAATTGCTTGTGCCGATTGTACTGGGCATGGTGTTCCTGGAGCATTAACAAGTATGATTGGGATTGCACTGTTAAATGAAATTGTTGGAGGAAACAAAATCACTAATCCTGCAACTATATTAAATTTACTAGATCAAGGTATTTTAACTGCTTTTGAAAACAGTGAATCTGAAACAAATGATGGAATGGATATTAGCTTAATCACCATTTGTACAGAAGAGAAGACGATAGAATTTGCTGGGGCTTATCGTCCACTCTACTTAATCAGAGACAACGAATTAACGGAGTACAAAGCAACTAAAATGTCGATTGGGTTCAAAGACGTTCCCGTTAAGGATTTTGAGTTAACGACGATTAATTACCAAGAAGGTGATAATTTCTATATGTTTTCAGATGGCTATCCTGATCAGTTTGGTGGACCTAAAAACAAGAAATTCAAAACTAGAGTAATGAAAGATATGTTAATTGGTTCCTCAGATGCAAACATGATGGATCAAAAAGCAGTTCTTGACGACCGTTTAAAAGAATGGATGGGAAAACACGAACAAGTTGATGATGTTCTTGTAATGGGACTTAAATTCTAACTTGTAAAAGTGAATTAATTTCCATTCTTAAAAAAGCAAACTCTAATAGCTCAATACTCTTTTGGAGTTCCCGATAATTAAACGTGATAAACAAATTGTCGAATTGTGTTTCCAACAAAATCTTATCGTTTTTATTTTTATGAGCCTTTAAGGCAGACGCTTTTAATAATTTCATAAAACACTTCGAATTTGCTACTGATAGTTTTAGCATAACCGTTTCAATTCCTATAATTAATTCATCACAACCTGTACAACTAATAACGCTTCCAACCTCGTTAGAAGAAATTTTTTGATATTTACAACTCATCTTAACTTTTTAAAGTTTACTGTCCGAAACAAAGTTGAGTTTTTGTTAAGCCAATCGCAATCACTAAAAGAGGTGAAAAACAATCATCAAAAACACATCAATTTAGTTTTAAATCGTACAAATGAGAATCTGAGTTAATTTATAGAATTAAATACTTCAGCTCAGATAAGGTGTTTTTGCTAATACCACTTTTACAGAAAATTCAACGCTTTTATAGGAAAAGCCCTAATATTCTAAATTAAGAGGGAAATACTTGAACATGCTCCTCAATTACTCTAAAATATATCATTCCAAATGATATATCATCAATAGCCATAAAGATTTAGTGCACAACACGTTTTCATAAGAACGATACAATATTCAGAAAAATCAAACACTCTAACTTATGCCTCCTAACATGATCGGGGGTTTTAATACTTAGGGAAACAGTACTTTATAATGACATAAAAACGTTAGTAAATCCTCAGCGACCGCACTTGGGGTGGAGTTTACTTTAATAAAAAAATAACTCTTATAAAGAGTTATTGCAAAAAAAATTGAATTTAAATACTGAATTATACATAAGACCGATTTCATTTATTGCATCGAAAATTTATACATCGGGCTTGATTCAGATGCGCACATATCTGCCTGTTTTGATCGCTTAACTGATTTTACGAATCAACTAGAAGTATTTCCGTCTCCACCTAGTAATAATAGCACCTTCATCCTAAACTGAAGCAATAGTGGTTATAAAAAACTACTCTTCAAATTCCCTTTTTTAAACCAAGGATTGTATATTATACAAATTGATGGCGCTAAATTTAAACTTTCAAATAAATTAATCATAAAATGAAAAAGGAAATAAGCCTCATATTATTCATTATGATTTCGGTACTTACAAGAGCACAAGTAAACTTGCGACAAACTTTCCAAATACCTTCAGAGTTACCCGAAGCTTCAGGGATTATTAGTTTAAACAATGATTTCTGGTTGATTAACGATAGTGGAAATGACCCCATAATTTACAAGTTGGATCACACAGGAAGTATTATCCATTCGATCTATGTTAGAGGAGGAAACATCGATTGGGAAGATTTAACAAAAGATGATCAGGGAAATATATACATAGGTGACTTCGGAAACAATGAAAATAAAAGAGTTGATTTAAAAATTTACATTCTTCCGTACGAACAACTTTCATACGATACCATAACACCTCAAGTCATTAACTTTAAGTATGAAAATCAAAGCAGCTTTTCGCCTGCAGGAGGTAAATTAGATTTCGATTGCGAATCTATGATTTGGACAAACCATTCTTTACACTTTTTTTCCAAAAACAGATCAAAATCTAAACAAACAAAAATCTACAAAATCCCAGCTGCTCCCGGAAACTATACCGCAGTTTTAAAAGATTCTATATTAACAAACGGCTGGATAACATCGGCAACTTTAACAACCGATGGTGAAAACCTTCTATTGCTGTCAAAAAAGGCCTTATACGTCATTAAAAACTATTTCCAACCGGTAGCGTCAATACAAATTTTAACCTTCAAAAAGAGCCGAAAAGAAGGTGTTTGTATAAATTCATTTGGTGAAGTATTTATTGCTGAAGAAAATAAAAATAACAGAGATAATTACCTTTATAGTTTCAAACTCCAAAAAGCGCTACGCAAGCTCCAATTAAAAAAAATGAATTAATTATTGTAAACGATAATCCATCAAAAAATTTAATATTTATAGTATTGACGGTAAGCTTTTACAAAAATCAATTAAAAAGGGAGCGTAATGAATTCTAATTAAAAATATTATATATTTTAAAATTAACTAAGAAAGTATCTTAATATATTAAGACAAAAAACCTAAATTGCCCCTCTTGATTTCAACTCTAAATACTTATTAATCGTATCCACATTTAATTTTTCAGGAGTAGTCAAAATCGTATTTATTCCATACTTCTCTAACTCAGCCGCAATTGTTTGTTTCTCAATTACCGCTTTTTGAGCCATTGTTTGCGTGTAAATATCTTCTATTGTTAAAGCCTTACTTTCTGCGCGTTCAATCAAACCAGTATTTTCAAAGAAAACCACAACCAATAAATGTAATTTCCCTATTTTACGTAACATAGGAAGCGCACGTTCCATTGCGTACATCGTTTCGAAATTGGTATATAAAAACACTAAACTTCTTCCCTTTATGTTTTGACGAACACCGTAATAAAGCATTTCAAAATTCGCTTCATTGTATCTTGTTTTCTGACGATAAAGGTTTTCCATTAGTTTCCTCAACTGCCCACCTAATTTCTCTGCCTTCACGTGAACTCCCAACTTATCCGAAAACGTCAATAAACCAACTTTATCATCCTTTCTAAGCGCAATGTTAGAAATTACCAAAGTTGAATTAATACTATGGTCTAAAAGCGTCATGTCATTAAACGGCATCTTCATCGCTCTACTTTTATCTACAATCGAATAAATACTTTGCGAACGCTCATCTTGGTATTGATTTACCATCAACTCCCCTTTCCTACTTGTAGCTTTCCAATTTACTTTTCTAAAATCATCTCCCTGAACATAAGGTTTGATTTGTTCAAACTCTTGATTATTCCCTAATCGTCTAACTTTTTTAACCCCTTGAGAAAGGTTCGAATGCGTAAACACTTTTAGTTCAAACTCACGCATTAATCGAACTGATGGATAAGCCTTCGCTTCAAAATCCTGCGAAAATTTAACCCTTCGTTGTGCCATTCTTAAAAAAGAACCTACAAACACATTCAACGATCCAAACTTATAAGCTCCCCTTTTTACAGGTTTAACGTAATAATCCAGCGTTCTGCTTTCCCCTGGATTTAAGGTGAGAAATCGAGAAAAATCTCTAATTTGAAATTGATAAGGAATCTCATCAATTACCTTCAATATCGCCGGTAAATTATGATGATTCTGAATATAAATCTTCACGTGATTATCATCGCCCAAATTCAGTTGCTCTTTCAGCTCTCGCTTGGCTTCTAATTTTGTAGAGCTACTGTAAACGATCAAAATATCAAGCAACAAGTAACAAACTACAAAAGCTAAAAATAACTGTGCAAAAAAGAACAACGGATCAAACAAAAAGCTCACGATGAAAATCAAAGAAGCTATCGCTAACAATAGAAAAAACCAGTTGGTTAAGTACAAATTTGATATGAAATTATTTTTTTTCAAACGCCCGTTAATATTGCTTTTAAATGTTCAAATACTTAATTTAGGGTTTATCTTGGCACTTCAATTTTTTGTACAATCTCAGCAATTACATCCTCAGCCGACACCCCTTCCATTTCAGCTTCTGGCGTTAAAATAATTCTGTGATTCATAACCGGATCCGACACATACTGAATATCATCCGGCGTTACAAAATCACGGCCTCTAATTGCTGCAATTGTTTTAGCCGCTTTTAAAATAGATAAGCTTGCTCTTGGCGAAGCCCCTAAATATAACATCGCGTGATTACGCGTTTCAGCAACAATTTTCGCAATATATTCAATCAATTGATCTTCAATTTTAACACTTTCAATCAAACCTTGAAATTCTTCAATATCAGCAGCAGTTAATACCGGATTAACATCCGCAAAACTCACCTCTTTAATAGAGTGTTTAAAACGGTGAAGAATTTTAATCTCATCTTTAATCGAAGGATATTCTAGTTTAATTCTAAAAAGGAAACGATCCAATTGCGCTTCTGGCAAACGGTAAGTTCCTTCTTGCTCAATTGGGTTTTGGGTAGCAATGATAAAAAATGGAGGTTCCATTTTAAAGGTTTGTCCGTCGTTTGTAATCTGTCGCTCTTCCATTACCTCAAACAAAGCAGCTTGCGTTTTAGCAGGCGATCTATTAATCTCATCAATCAATACAATATTAGAAAATATAGGTCCTTTCTTATATGTGAATTCTGATGTTTTAACATTAAAAACAGAGGTTCCTAATACATCAGATGGCATTAAATCTGGTGTAAACTGAATTCTTGAATAAGCAACAGAAAGTGTTTTCGAAATCACTTTTGCCGTTAATGTTTTAGCAATCCCTGGCACGCCCTCCAACAGTACATGACCACCAGCAAAAATTGCTAAAATAATTTGATCAACTAACTCATGCTGACCAATTACCATCTTTTGAGTTTCGGTTTTTACAGCCGCCACCTTATCCTGAAACTTCTGCAACTTCAATCGTGATTCTGGTATAAATTTTTCCGTTACTTCAACAACTTCAATTGTGCTTTCGCTTGAAATTTCCGGAGTAGTCTCCTTTGAAGCTTCTGATGCAACAACTTCTTGAGGCTTGTTTACGTCTAAATTTTCAGCTGGATTATTTTCGTTTGATTCCATAATTATTTTGCTTTTTTATAAAAGTCATTTAATTTTTTATACAAATTCACCAAGTACTCATCCGATACTTCTGTGATGTTTGAACCTCCTTTTAAAAAATTCAATAAAGCCTTAATCTCTTCCTGATCAACTCCAGATTTTTTGGATAATCGTTCAATAAATAAGGGGCCATCCGAGTACTGAATATAATACCTTGTTCGAATCTTATTTTTAAAAATCGTCTCCAAATGCACAATTAATTTGTTGTGTTGATTTTGCTTTAAATAAAGTCGCGCAAGCGTTTCTGTAAACTCTAGAGACGAATTATGATTTAATTCCATAGTTGGTATAATCTTTTGTTCCCGTTTTCCTTTAAAAATCAAATACAAAAGCATTCCCATTAGAATAATGCCATAGCCCCAACGCAGCGCTTTGTTTTTAAGTAAAAAATGTAATGATTTAAAATCTCCCAACATTCCTCCCGATCTATTCGAGTGTGTTTTATCACCATAATCCAAAGTCATTAAACCATCGTCATAAACGTACTTCGTATAATTATCCCACAAAATTGTACTCTTAGGGAAAAACGAAATAGCCTTTTCGGTATAATTCCTTCCCTCATCCAAACTTAAAACTCTATTGGTAAACGCTTGTGGAATGGTGTGCAATAAAACAGTTCCTGCTCCGTACTTAAATTTCAAATAACACGGTCGGTTACCAGCTTTTCCTAACACCTCCCCTCCGTGATTATAATCTACCCCGTAATTGATGTTTCTCCATCGTTGCCTTTTCAGGTTGTTCTTAATTTCATTATTCAACAAAAACTCAGTATTAAAAGCTAAATTTTCATAGGTTAACGCAACAGAAGTATCTTCCACATAAGAGAAATAATCGTAGGCATTGTAATTATCAAACAAGGCTTTTAATAGGTTTACAGGAAGGTTCTCGGCAGCTATAAATAATTGGTTTCCTGCCGCTGCAAACTGTAATAAACTATCCACTTCATAATCGTATAAATTCAACGACTTACCAATAAACATGTAAGTAATGTTAGTCTCTTCAAGCTGTAACGAATCGTATTTAAAATAGTCCTGTACCGCAACATCAATATTAATCACCTCATGCCCATCCAACCCTACTTCAAGGATTTTACGCATAAAAAATGTTCCGTAAGGATGTTTACTATCATGGTTGTAAGTTTTATTCCAATCAATAGCCTCTACCTTATTTCCATCAGCATCATCACTTTCGTCTCCAATAAAATACAGCACTCCACCTAGTCCCAAAACCAAAAGTGCGATGATTATGTATTTCATTGAATCGTTCATATTACCTTTACTCAAGTCCTTCCCTTTTACAAATGGATTAACCTAATTTTACTTTATCCTATTAATTAAATTCAAAAACTCTTTCTCAATCAACTCAAAATCGGTCTTGCCAATTTCATACTTACCGTACCAAATAAACTCGTAATTTTTCACAGCCAACTCAAAAGCTTTGTGAAACGGCTTATCCGACACTTCCAGTAAATAATTAGAATTCGTTTTACGTTTTCGCCAGTCAATAAAGTCCCTATCAGACAACTCCTTAATTACCCAAGCAAAGTATAAACGGGTAGCTCCTCTAAAATCATTCGCCTTTTTCGACGCCTTAATTTTAAGTTCCAATTCTGTCAACTTAATACTTTCCGGATTTAATTCCTGATCATATAATATTTTATGACTCTCCCCTTCCATTGGGGTTTTTAAAAACAACATATAAACAGCAAAGGCTAAAATACCGCCAATCAAAATGATGAGTACAAGCTTGAAAAAACCAGCGCCACCTCCGGAATTTCGTTTTCTTTCCCTTTCCTTCTTTTCAAATTCTTCCCTCGGATTATCTTTATGTAAGTCTTCCTTATTTTTTAAATACTCACGCTGAACATCTTTTCTAGAGTTTCTTCTCCGATCATTATTATGTCTTCTTTGAAACTCCTTATGCCCACCATTTTGTCTGTTCTCCGGAAGCACTCCGTCACCAGCATTAACACCACCGCTTCCTCTTTGCCGTTCACTATAAATTCCGGTTCCAGAAATCGAATCATAGTTGTAAATTGTGTAAGAATCCCCTTTTTCAACCCCATAGCCCTCTCCAAAAGTGGAACTATCTGCCTTAAGTCGCTTTTCTTCCATCACTTCAATAAGGTCTACTGCATTTTTTAAACTATCGTAGTCCGATTGATTAAACCTTTTTCGTTCGATTTCAACCTCTTCAGCAAATACTTCCTCCGTATCCACTTCCACGGGGAGAACATGCTCCTTTTGCGCAAATGATATATTAATGATCATCGCTAAAAAAACAGAGAATATGAACTTAATATTCACCTTCATCTATTTGTTCGAAAAGGTTGTGTTTTGTACCAAAATCTTGTAATCTATTATATAAACTGTGCGCCTCTATCCGCTCTCTTACCGAGTGGAATTGAATCGCCATTCCAACAATTACAAATGTGAGTACAATTGAAAAAATAATATAATACAATCCAAAATTAAGGGCGTTAGCAAACGGTGCGATGTCGTTTACAAAAGGAGAAATATGCTCTAAAATAAATTCAACAACAAAATCGGTTATTCCCATGCCTTGTTCACCAAATAAAAAGTATGCCGCCAGCATTAACAATAGCGGAATGGTCATTTGAATCATAAAAAAGCCAACCGATCCAAACCACGATTTAAACACCAGCTTTTTACCGTCGTTTAAACTGTTTTTGTAAGTGTCTTTTTTATAAAATCCCAAATAACTAAACTGAAATATAAAAGGACATAAAACCATGAACGCCACAAGAAGTAAAGGATGCGCAACTAAAATACAAAGCACCAAAAACAATAACAGTGGCCATACCTTTAAAATCCCCTTCACTGCAAACGTATAAAACTCAATTAATCCAAACGCACATTTGTTACGATACTGCTGCAAAGCATAATAGGCACTGAGAAATAACGGAATAATTAAAGCCATAAAAAAACTCAGGTTAATCCAGATGGATTCATTTACAGTGAAAAATTCGGTAATACTAATCCACCAAAGAAGTTCTTTATTAAATTCAGTAGCAAATCCAAAGTGAAACACAATTAAACCAATTAAAATTGGAAAGGAGAGCGCTAACCAACATTTTGCAACCGTCGGAAATATTTGCCGAAAAATATTTAACGAATCATTAAACATTTCACCTATTTCTCTTACTTTTTCCAACTCAACTCTACCCGTTGGATTGTGCGGAATCTTATCTTCAAAAACAAATTTCCCCGTTTGAATTTTGGTCTTGTATAAGTAAATAGGATAGGCAATAAAGTAAAAACAAATAAACGCCAACGATCCCAACACCAACAGATACTTTACCCCCATTGGCATTTGCGTAAACCGGGTAACACTTCCTTCAATAAAACCGGATATAATTAAAATAAAAAGAGTACTTAATGCAATTTTAAAACTTCGCTTAGCGCTTATTCTCAAAGACTGTAATCGTGTGAAAGTTCCAGGAAAAATTAATCCACCACCCAATACCAAACCAGCACCACCGGCAATTACAATCGCAGATATTTCTAAAACACCATGAATCCAAACCACCCACATCGAATCCACGAGCACATCTTTGGAATACAAATAATAATGAAACGTCCCCATCATTATTCCATTTTTCACCATAATAATAATGGGAGGTAAACCAGCCAAAATACCCGATGTATAGGTTAATGCAGCAACACGAGTATTGTTTTGTGTAAGCATAAAAGTGGACTCCCCTGCACTTCCGTGTTGATGGTAAACCGCCATAGGATCGCCATTTGCTATATTCTCTTCGGTCATCCTAATATACTGCGCGCCCATAATTTCTTCGGCATATCCAATATCATTCATCGTGGATACAACTCCAACGGTCATCGCTCCAAAAAAGATCAATACAGCAAAAAGCATCGCTTTCCAACTTCGAGCAAATTCCATGGGTAAACCTGTCGTCCAAAAACTAAAAAATTGTTTTATTTTAACTTTTTTGTTCTTGTTTACCTTAAAAAACACAAGCTGTGCTAGGTAGTTAAGATAAACTCTTACCGATCGTTTGGCGTAAAAAGTACGGGAATAGCTAAGGTCATCAGTAATTTCCACAAAAAGACGTGTCAACTCATCAGGGTCTGATCCTTGTCTTCGCTGCATTTCTTCAAACTTTTGC
Organism: uncultured Flavobacteriales bacterium; assembly: GCA_905182585.1. Classification (GTDB taxonomy): domain Bacteria; phylum Bacteroidota; class Bacteroidia; order Flavobacteriales_C. The sequence goes on along the minus strand of CAJJCC010000028.1, from coordinate 2,191 downwards.
CAGCTTTTCTTTTTCTGACGTATAAAAGTGGTTTCCCTCAACTCTTGTAGTATTGAAGCTCAAAATTGGTACTTATACACATCAATGCAAAATTATTTGTGATATTTCTTACTATATTGGTCATCCATTGCGATCAATTAGCATAAATACGACTCAAAACGTCACTATCGACTATGAATTAGCAGGTATAATGGAAAGGCTCCTCGCTTTTTTATTAGACAGCTTAATTGTTACCGTTTATTGTTTTGTGATTTTTTGGTTATTAATCGCCACAAATTTCATTGGTGAATTTGGTGAAAACACCATTCCTTTTTTAATCTTCGTATTCCTAATTTTCCCTGTCATTATGAGCTATCATTTGGTTTCCGAGTCGCTGTTTAACGGACAATCAATTGGCAAAAAAGCCATGGGAATAAAAGTAGTGCGCGCCGACGGGCAGCAAATGCACATTGGTGATTTTGGAATGCGATGGATGTTTAGGTTGATTGATATTATGCTGTCTGCAGGAAGTGTTGCTGTAATTACCATTATGAGTAACGAAAAAAACCAACGAATTGGGGATTTAGTTGGCGATACTTGTGTGATTAAAACCAACCCTCGAAATCAAATGTCGATTAAGGATTTATTGAAAATTCAAACACAAGAAAACTACAAACCAAAATACGAAGCCGTTGTTAAGTTTACCGAGGAAGATATGCTGTTGCTTAAAAACACCCTCGACCGAGCCCGATCTAATCCAAACGATCATTACCGTAAATTACTCCAAAAATTAGCCGAAAAAATTTGCGCCGAATTGGACATTAAAAAAGTACCCAAAAAACGTACCGAATTTCTAAAAAAAGTCCTCAACGACTACATCGTTTTAACCCGATAAGCTCTTTATTTCAATGTATTTCCCAACTGTTTTAAACAGCTCCTTACAACTTTTAAAAATAATCCGTATTTTTGCACTTCACTAATGAAAAGTGCGTCTCAACATATCATTGCGTTAAGCATTCTTAATAGGATTAGAAACCGCAGGCCATCAAGGGCCTAAATTCGTATTTAACGAAAACAATTCAACCTATTAACAAGAATTAAACAGCACACAATGGCAATCGATATACAAGTAGCAAACGAAGATCACACAAAGTACGCAAATAAAATTGTGACCATGATTGAAGATGCTGCTCAAAAGAGAGGGACTGGAATCGCTAAGCGTAAGCCCGAATACATCGTTCAAAAAATGCAAGAGGGTAAAGCTATCATTGCACTCGACGGCGAAATTGTTGCTGGTTTTTGTTACATCGAATCCTGGGGACATGACAAGTACGTTGCCAACTCTGGGTTAATTGTAAACGAAGATTACCGAGGCAAAGGATTATCCAAAGAAATTAAAAACAAGGCATTTGAGTTATCACGATCCAAGTTCCCCAACGCAAAACTTTTCGGGTTAACTACTTCTCTACCCGTTATGAAAATTAACTCAGCACTCGGTTACCGCCCAGTTACGTTTAGTGAATTAACAGATGATGAATCATTCTGGAAAGGGTGCCAATCTTGCGTTAATTATGACATCCTTACCCGAACTGAACGTAAACATTGCTTATGTACTGGAATGTTAATGGATCCGGAAGTAGATAAGAAAAGAGACGACTCTAAAAGCGAGAAATAACTCAGTTATAAAAATTAACTCGGCATTCAGTTACGACCTCTGCTTAAATTTTAATTTTCATCATTTACGCCTTAAGATTCCTGTTCATTTAATAAAATGTATTAATTATCTGCAACCACAATACAAAAAGGAGCGCTGATTAAACAATTTCATAACACTCAAACGAAACAACAACCAAAACCGTCATTCAGAAAGAGGTACCATTGCCGAAACTTTAAGCAATTACTTAAAGATCCAACGCTGCGATCTGGATGACGTAAATTGGTGGCAACAACAGCAACGGATGATTTATTAAAAAGGAGACGTAAAAAAGAGGATGCAAAAAAGGAGATGTGCTATTTTTCTTTCATTACAACCAAACGACATAACAACCAAAACCGTCATTCAGAAGGAGGCACGACTGCCGAAACTTTAAGCAATTACTTAAAGATCCCACGCTGCGCTCTGGATGACGTGAATATGGGAACAACAACAACAACAGATGATTTCTTAAAAAAGGAGAGGCACTCTTTTTTCTTTCATACCATACAACCTGAA
>CAJJCC010000027.1 GCA_905182585.1 uncultured Flavobacteriales bacterium | reverse complement strand
AAGAAGCCACTTTAACCAAAAAAAAATATATTCTAAGAGTGTCTACACTCTTGTTTTTCTTAGTTGGACTTATTGAAACATGTCATTGGATTATATTAGGAGGCCCAATTACAAGTCTACTCGTAATCTCTAATACATACTATGATGAGATTGTTGAATTCGCAAGTTTAAAAGCGTCTTCAGAATTCCTTCTACTGATACCTTTTTTAGCAATATTTATATTAAGTTTTAAGAATTACCCCCGGTTTTTTATTTTCATTTCTGAAAATGCAATTAATGGTAGACTAATTAGAAAAGGTTCCCCGCATCTAATCAAAGTTGCTTATTCTTTTATTAAAAAAATCAGTTTATTTAAAGAAGCGATGAAGGACGCTAAACCAAAAGAGGTTGAAGCTAATTAAATAATACCGAATGAAAAACAAACTTTCGTCTTAATTCTTGGTGAATCCAATAGCAGAAGACATATGTCTCTTTATGGAGCCAAAAGTAAAACAACACCCAAATTAGATGACAGAACAGATCTTATACTTTATAATAATGTTGTTTCTCCGTATTCAAGTACAATCAATTCAGTACTAACAATACTCACCCAGACTAACCTTGAAAAGAAAATTGACATTCTAAAAAATATTGACATTCTTGATGTTTTCCACTCTTCAGGGTTTAAAAATTTTTGGATTTCTAACCAATCGCCAATAGGAGTTTGGGACAACCAAATCACACAATTCGCAAGAAAATCGGACAGGTGTGAATTTGTAAACATGACAAGTAACTCATCATACGAAGCTACATATACAGCATCTTACGATGAAAAAATAATAGCCCCATTTTCAGAAGCACTCCAAGATTCAGCTAAAAAGAAATTAATTATTCTTCACTTAATTGGGAATCACTCTTCTTACTCCAAAAGATATCCTACAGACTTTAATATTTTTGAAGGTGATGGCTCCAAAAAATCGAACACCATTGCAGAATATAAAAACTCTCTTGTTTATACTGATTTCATCGTTGACAGTATGATCAACATTTTGATTAAATCTCAAAGGTTAAACACAAATACAGCCACTTCACTTCTTTATATTTCTGATCATGGAGAAAATGTTTATGACCATGGAGAAAAAGCTGGTCATGATTATTCTAAAGTTGTACCGAAGGCAAATGTTGAAATCCCTTTTTTCCTGTGGATATCACCTTATTTCCAAAGCTTAGATAGTAGTAAAACGCAACAGACTATTTTAAATAAAAACAAACCTTTTGTTACGGATGATTTATTTCACGCACTTATTGATTTGAATTTTATTAAAACAAAATTTCCAGAAAAGGGTCGAAGCGTATTTAATCCAATATTTAATGACAAGAGAAAGAGAATTCTTTGTGACGGAAAAGATTATGATGAAAAAGTTGATTAAAAAAGTAAACAAAAAGCCCCGCAAATGCGGGGCTTTGAAATATATTAAATAATCGATGAATTAAACTTCAGCGTTCATTTTAGTCAATACAGACATAACGTCTTTTACAGCTACTGCAGATTCTTCTAATAAAGTTTGCTCTTCAGCAGTTAACTTAACTTCGATAATCTTTTCGATACCGTCTTTACCAAGAATACAAGGTACTCCTAAGTAAACATCACTTAAACCAAACTCACCTGTTAACCATGCGCAAACAGGGAAAACTCTTTTTTGATCTCTTACAATAGCTTCAACCATTTGAGCAGCTGCTGCACCTGGTGCATACCAAGCTGAAGTACCCATTAGGTTAACTAATTCACCACCACCTTTTTTTGTTCTTTCAACGATTGCATCCAATCTTTCTTCAGAAACTAAATCAGTAACAGGAACTCCTCCAACACTTGTAAATCTTGGAAGTGGAACCATAGTATCACCATGACCACCTAATAATAAAGCTTGGATATCTTTTACAGAAACTCCAGTTTCGTCAGCTAAAAAAGCCTTGTAACGAGCAGTATCTAAAATACCTGCCATTCCCATTACTTTATTTGATGCTTTTTGTGCAGTTAAAAATGCACAATAAGTCATAACATCTAAAGGATTAGAAACAACAATAATAATAGCATCTGGTGAATGCTTAATTACGTTTTCAGTAACCGACTTAACGATTCCTGCATTTGTAGCGATTAAATCATCACGACTCATACCAGGCTTACGTGGTAAACCCGAAGTAATAACAACTACATCAGAATTTGCTGTTTTAGTATAATCATTCGTTGAACCAACAGTTTTAGTGTTGTACATGTTAACTGCAGCTGTTTGCCACATATCTAAAGATTTACCTTCAGCAACCCCTTCTTTGATGTCTAATAAAACAACTTCAGTTGCTAGCTCTTTGTGCGCACATACGTTAGCACAAGTTGCTCCAACGTTACCAGCACCTACAACAGTAATTTTGCTCATAATATGAATTTTAATATTTAGTGTAAAAAATTGAATCCTAAATTAATCAATCAAAGGCACATAATAAAAGATTCCGGCTAGTAATATCCAAACAACTTAAAACAATTAACAATTCATTCTCAAAGCATGACCAATAAACTTTTAGTAACTGACAATTATAAAATTCTTACAACAGTAAGGCAACCAACTTATTAAGGCTACGTTTTAAAAATGAATAAAGATGCTAGTGTTTCTTTTACAACAAATATTCAAAGGTATTGAGATTACAATAATAAAATTAATATAAACGCTCCCTATCCCCTTAAAAGCGGAGTGCCGATTTATGTATGCCCGCTGTCTTTTTATTTGAAAAATAAGAAGACTATCGAACTGACTGTTCCATAATCATTTCACCCAATACTTTTTTAGCAGATTCTTCAGAAGTAATATATAAGTAATTACCCCTCCCAGAAACGGACAATTCTTCAATCAATTCTTTCCCTCTTTTATTTTTACCAAAAGCCAAGGTCGAAAAGAATAATCCTTGATCCGATTTACGCCTAACCAATCCATTTAATTGACGTTCACTTTGTCCTAATCCATTGAAGCCACCATCAGTAGCCAAAATCACTTGATTGTTACCACCTATTAAAAACTCTTGTTTTAATACTTTATATGCTTTACGAATAGCCTTACCACCGTAAGTACTACCACTAGCTTTCAACCCAGTAATTACGGCTACAATATCTTCATTGTTTTTTGCAGATGTAGAAGAAAGTACAACTTGAGCCTCATCCGAATAAGTAATAATGGTCACCTTATCCACTGACCTTAACATATAAATTAATTGTATCATCGACTTTTTTAACAATGCCAGCCTATCTTCACCACGCATACTTGAAGAAACATCAATTAGAAATACAATGTTGTTTTCTGAGAATTTCATCAATGGAAAATCATTATTTTCTTCTTTAACCTGAATTATATCCTGCGGAATATAGACTAGTTCCTCTCTCGTTAAAATTTCTAAGGAATCTTTAATAATTAATTTTTTATCCTCTATCACAATTAATTCAGCCGGCGGAATAATAATTTCTTTCTTCACTAAAGTAATTGTGATTTCGCGTCTTTGTTGATTAAAATAATGTTCAATTTTTTTAGATTTGTATCCGTCTGCCTCTGTATAAATGAAAAACAATCCTAAATGTGACTTCCGACTCAAACTTCCTTCTTTATCCGTGTAAAACTGTTGGAAATCTTCACCTTTACTTAATTCAACTAGCGCCTTATTAATAGGTTCTTTTGTTAAAGAGTCAATTACGTTAACCACCATATTAAAATTCTGCTTTTGATAACTGGGACTAGAAAAACTAGGACAGGCCATTTTTGCAAAAGAATCATAACTCTTTACAATTCCTTCGAAATTTAGATAAAAAGGTTTTTTAGATGCTGAGTGATAAACTTTTAATCGTTCTTTAAACTTCCCCAACGCACGTGGATCGTAAATCACTTCCAAAATAGAAGTTTTCCCAGGAGCAATACCCAAATTAGGTGCCTTAAACTCAAAATCACGGGGGATCATCTGCTTAAGAATATATATTGTTTTATTTGTTGAATTTGTAACTAAAAAGGAATCAACTCTACTTACCCAAAATTCAACCTCTCCAAAAGTTGATGCAGTACGGTGAATAATTAATCCATCATGATTAAGCTGCGCTTTCGAATTCAAACCATACAACAAAAGAAAAACAGCACAAACACACTTAATCATACCTTAAAATTTAGTTCTTATTAACCTCCATTTTGTTGTACAACAAACGTGCCTCTTCAAGTTCTTCAATAATCTGAACTCTTAATGTTAATATTTTTTTAATTGATGCGTTTTCAGTTAAAATCATTTTTTTAAAAAACAGTTCAGCCTTAACTCTATTAATCATTTTTAAATACACTAAACTAAACAAGCCTAAAAAGGGGGATAATAATATAATTACCGCTACAATCATCCAATTTGAAATTAAATTGACTCCTACAATACAGAATAGGATATAAGTAAACAAGAAGGCAAACATTCCAATTACCATTCGCAACGCTCCCGTAAAATCGTCACGCTGCGTATATCGGTTTGTGAAGTAGCCAACTAATCGATAGGGTAAATAATTAAATAAAGCCCCAACAATAAACAGAGGGAACCCAAATACCCCACCAATAAAATTAGCTATTAAGGAGGTTTTTCCTTCAACCACTTTATGATCAAACATTGGATATTTACTTTGTACTACCTTCAATTTAGCACTATATTCCTTTAGCATTTGGGACAACCTAATACTTAAGTCCGGAAATTTATTTTTAAAAAAATCAATAGCTGTTATTACTTCATTCTTTAGAGTTAATTCTTCTTCCGCAGTTAGCTTACCAACTTTCAACCGGTCTAACATTTCTTTAAAATAAACTGATTGAATTTGCTCAAACACTTTATCGTCTTCTTCTTTTTCAATTAATAACATTTGAGCTTTAATAGAAGTCTCGATATCTCGTGTTAATGTTTTTGACGTGACAAATGAATCCTTTTTATAAGCTGCTTGGTAAGCACTCACTTTAATAGGATCTCCAAAATTCACATGCACATTTGTTCTGAAATCTTTAGGGTTAGAATAATTTAAGCCAACAGGTACTATAATTAGGTCTAAATTAAAATCATTTTGAGCCTCGGCTCCTAAAGCAATTCTAGCCGCACCTGATTTAACTTTTCTTAATCTTGGCTCAATCTTACTGGTTCCTTCTGGAAAAATCAACATCGCCCTACCCTTCTCAAAATGTCTAGAGCAAGCTCCAAAAACTGCTTTGTTTTTATGCGTTAATTCAGGCGTCTCTTCTTTTCTATAAACTGGAATCATGTGGATCAACTTAAAAAAATAAGCTGCAAACTTATTTTTAAAAGATTCTCCCCGTGCAATGAAGTATAGAGACTTTTTAGCAAAGGTTGTAATAACAATAGGATCCATAAAAGCTCCTGGGTGATTCGAAACAAACATGACCGGTCTTCCTTTTGGAATACTAGGTCGATTTGAGACCTGTCGTTCTTTAAAATAAAAGAACACCGTCACTTTTAATAAAAACTCCAATATTCTATAAATCATATTTTATTATTTTAAAATATCAAAATACTAAACAGAGACACCTCATTTTGGTATAGCTACGAAGGGATAAAATTATTTTCTTATTATTCTAATTAGATTACTTCCCGTAATTGTTTTTTTATCCTCTAATACGATAGAAAAAGTAAATTCATACTGACCGTCTTCCATAGTCTTAGGGTCAGGAAATGTAAAAGGGAAGACCAAATGTTCTTTATGTAATACTTCTTCACAAGCATTGGTTAAACGAAAATCGGCAGCTACATAATCAACAATATTGGTTGAAATCTCAAACTCATCGTTTACCCCGTCGTTATTAGGTGTAATATATTTAGGCATATTCAAACTTAATGAGTCATGGATATACTCATAATGTTCATTTTCTCCTTCTTTTAAATCTGCAAATGCTAAGTCAGATGTGGTGACACAATTCTTTTTCGTACAGCTGACAATGAATAACATTACCACAATTATTTTTAAAAAATTATTCATATTTAATAAAGGTTCCAAAATTTGGCTACAGATGCTAAAATCAACACCAAAAGTAACAATCTCACTATAGGCTCAATATTATTTTTTAAGTTATTTAATCGAACACCAATTAAGCCTCCGCCAATTTGACCAATTGCTAATGCTAAACCAAAACCCCAATCAACTTGCCCCACTAGAGAATAACCCAATAACGCGATACCATTAACGCATAAAATGATAAATACTTTTAATGGATTTAATTCGGTAAAACTCTTTCCCCAAACTGCGTGCATTACAGCCAACATAAATACTCCAGCACCAGCCTGAATAAAACCAGCATAAAAACCTATAAACAAAAAAATTAATGGAAGTAGTTTTGATAAAGTTTTAGACTTTTTTAAATAACGTTGTGGCTTTAGTAATACAACGAAAAATAACACTAAAAATATAGCTCCAATAATTTTTTCAAAACTAGCGACATCTAAGACACTGGCAATATATACTCCTCCGATAGTTCCTAATACAGTTGACAATAATAAAAACCACTTATTATGTAAGTTTAAATCCCCTTGTATATAAAACTTTAGCGAACTCGCTGAGCTTTGAAATAGTAAACCAATTCTATTGGTTCCGTTAGCGATGTTTGCAGGTAATCCAAGGAAAGACAATAACGACAATGTAACAACACTCCCACTACCAGCAATAGTGTTTAAAACGCCAGCAAATAAGCCTGCTGCAATACAAAGTAGAATGTCAGTAATCTCTATCACAATGCAAATGTAGTTAAGTCTTCAAATTAATCAATTACCAAACTTTTTCAAGGACGGACTTTTAAGAATTGAAAAACAGAAAAGGTCAACCATCGTTGACCTTTTCTGTTTTTCAATTCTTAAATTTTAATTTCAAATCATCCGTAAGTACAAGTATAAGTAGAATCAGCTTTAACTTCTAAAACTATTTGTTGACCTACTTCAATTACAGCAGCTGCATTTTCAGCTGTACAACTAACCCCATTGATGACCATTTCCCCTGAAGTGCACTTCATCGTCTCTCTAGGGTCCGCTTTTCCAAAATCGTATGTTCCTTTTTTAATTAATCCAGCAGTAATTTCAGTAATTCCGTTTTCAACAAAACCCAAACTATGAACGTTACCATCAAAATATTCGTTTTTCTTAATTTCCATAACTGGCTTTTTACTTATTAAAATTTTCACTAAAAAATAAAAATCGGATTTTCAAAAACAAAAAAATCGTACTCTCGTACGATTTTTTTGTTACTTTATTTTGTTCTAGTAACTATTAACTGGCACTGCCTTTACATTTGTATAAGCTGGACATACCTCATGACCAGGTTTACATGAAGAGATTGCTGTACTCAATACAGTTACCACTAAAAAAATTCCGAATATTTTTACTATATTTTTTTGCATTGCATCTACCTTATTACCGTAAAATTACCTCATAGCATTTTAAGATTCGACTAATATACCAAAACGTTATTAACATCGTGTTGAAAACTACTCGGTAAATAACTGTTTTACAGAGTTCTAAGTGACATTCTGAATATGATAATCAATACTTAAAACTTGAGGAATTAACTTATCCTTCTCATTTTGAATAATAAAAGAGGACAAATTCACGCGTTCATCTTCTGATAATTGTTTTGAAATAATATTTTTAATTTGTTCTTTACTTCTATCATCTCTTTCCAAAACTCGCTTAATTCTTTCGGTAACTGAACAAGAAACATTAATAACGAAATCACATGACTTATATGAACCTGACTCAAATAGAATAGCGGCCTCCTTAATAACATATTTTGAGCGTTGAACAGAAGACCATTCCTTAAAGCGTTGAGCAACCTTAGGGTGTAAAATTTGATTCAACACCGTCAAATTTTCCACTGATGAAAATACAACTGTTCCAAGTTTCTTTTTATCGAGTCTACTATTAGTAACAACCTTGTTCCCAAAGGCTAACATTACTTCCTTAGAAACATTGGGTAAGAAAAGGATTTTTTTTGATTCATCATCGGCATAGAAAACAGGAATACCCAATACTTCAAAAATCTTACAAACAGTAGATTTACCACTTCCAATACCCCCAGTAAGGCCAACAATAATCATTAATCTTTCGATTTAATAATATATTCAACACTCGCAGGTTCTACGCTTACCTCCGAAACATTTAGGGGTATTTTAAATAAGTCGATAGAAAGTCGTTTAAAAGAAGATTTCACCTCAGAAAAATTAACCTCTGCAGAGAAATTATCAGGCGTTATTTGAGTTAGTTTACTTGCTCCACATGAAAAGGAAACCTTTACCTCATTTGGAAATAATTTAACCTCAAGAGAGTCTGGTGCATTCTTAATTAGAATCGGTATTTCAAATTGATACTTAGCGATCGTTTCAACCCCAACAAAGACTCTGAGACTATCCTCATATAAAGAATCAACACCAAATGGTTTTTCAAGCTTAAAATCTTGGTCCAAATCAGACTCCAAACGATCAAAAACGCGGAGTTCGGTATAAATAGTATCAATTTTATTTAAAACAGACTTTGCTCCTCTGACCTTCACATTATATGGTGAAACTAAAGGTTGATTTAAAACGTAATGATCAACCGGGTTTATTAACTTGTATTTAAAACTTGTTGTTAACTCTTTTTCGATTCTTTCTGAAAACAAAACATTTACAGAGTCAACTGGATATATTGAAGACTTCAAATTGGCTCCAATTGCTGCAATAATTGATTTTGAATTTAATTTTGGCAGCCAAACGTATTGGTTGTTATCCCCTTTTTTAAGCACAACGGATTTACTCAAATCGATCACAACCTGAGCCTGATTAAAACTGAAACTCCTTGAAATTAAATCAAAACCTTGAGCCCTTATTTTCACAGGCATAGATTCAGGTAAGTCACCAATAAGCATTTGATTTTTTGGGAAGTTTTCAAACTTTAGCAACACCTGTAGCTCATCTTCTCTTTCCTCCGAAAACTTTAGCAACCCCCACAAAATTGTAGAAATAGTCAAACAAGCAAGGAAAACCTTCCACTGTTTGTTGTCAGTCGGTAATAAACTATTTAATATGGATTTTAGAGATGCCAATAGAACATAAAAAAACCCGAAAAAGCGGGTTTTAAATTGGTTTATATTATTTAGCTATAGTATCTATAGCTTCTATTACAGTTGGAATTTCTAACATTGTAGGCTTTAAAATTAACTCAACGCTTGTTCTAGCATTCATTCCCCAAACTGTGTTTGGGTGAGATCGATATAATATTTTATACGCTTCTTTAGCCCCTTCTAAATCTTCTAAAACAACTTCTTTCGTTCTTCCAATAAAGTACATTGCTTTGGGAACTACTTTATGATTTGGGAATGAATCAGCAACGTAGGATAAAAACTGAATAGCTTTTGAACTATTTTTCACATTTAATGATGCAACACCAGCTCTGCACAACACTTCTGGTAATTCAGCTGAGTTAGGATACTCTGAGATTAGAGCGTCAACAAAATAAACCAAACTATCGTTTAAAGGTTTTAATGCTAGTTGATCAAAATCTTTAGGGTTCTCAAAAATATTATTGAATTTAGCACGAACACCTTCTATTCCCGCAATTAAATCTTGTTCTAAAAGGCCAGTTGAAGCTTTATCTCCAGCTCCACATGACATTAAAATTATTCCTGCTACAAATGGTATAATAATCTTTTTCATAAACTTTTTATTTATTTTGGAAACCTCATTCGATAACCAACTTTTACGATTCCTTTGGAAATATCTGTTAATTTACGCTTTATCATTTGTTTTTTCAAGGGATTTATTTTGTCGGTGAATAAAACACCATCAATGTGATCATATTCATGCTGAATGACACGCGCTGCAAACCCACTGTACTCTTCAATGTGCTCCTTAAACTGCTCATCAAAGTATTTAATCTTTATTGTTTCTTGTCTTTTTACGTTATCTCTTAATCCTGGGATACTTAAACATCCTTCCTTAAAAGACCACTCTTCGCCAGTTTCTTCAAGAATTTCAGCATTAATAAACACTTTTTTAAACCCTTCCAAACCTGGTTCATCTTCAGCAAACGGACTAGCATCAATTATAAATAAACGTATCGCTTTTCCAATTTGAGGTGCTGCTAAACCAACACCTTCAGCTCCGTACATGGTTTCCCACATATTTTCAATTAGTTTAGGTAAACCCTCATAATCTTTAGATATATCTATTCCGATCTCTCTTAATACCGGATCTCCAAAAGCTACAACTGGTAAAATCATTCTTCAAAAATAAAACAAAAAGTTTTGCTAAAACCCATTCGACTGTCGGGTTAAGTAAGATTGTAATATTAACGCGGCACTTACTTTATCTAAATTCCCTTTTTCACGACGCTTACTTTTCTTTACGCCACCAGCTATCATTGCCTGTGAGGCCATTTTACTTGTAAAGCGTTCATCCTCCAAAATAATATTTAAAGCTGGAATTTTCTTTTTTAAATGTTTTACAAAATCATTAACCAATTTAGTCGCATCAGTATCTGTTGCATCCAGATTTTTTGGATGACCGATTACAACCGATTCAACATCATGCTTAAGAATATAGTCTTTTATGAACTGAATCACGTCTTTACTATGAACTGTAATCAAAGGACTTGCAATAATCTTAAGATCATCCGTCTCAGCAATACCTACTCTTTTCGTCCCATAATCCAGTCCAATAATCCGTCCCATAAAAAATTAATAAATTTGTATAAAAATACACCAATTGGTAAACTACAACAAAATATTAGTCATACAAACAGCCTTTATCGGTGATGTTATTTTAGCAACATCATTATTAGAGACCTTAAATCTAAATTTTCCAAAATCAAAAATTGATATTCTGGTAAGAAAAGGTAATGAGAGTTTGTTTAGTGAACACCCATTTATCAATCAAGTTATTGTTTGGAATAAGAAGGATGCGAAAATAAAAAATCTAATTAGAATTCTTAAAAACATTCGAAAAGAGAAATACGATATTGTAATTGGTATTCAACGATTTTTTAACGCAGGACTTTTAACCGCATTTTCAAAAGCCAAACTCAAAATTGGGTTTGATAAAAATCCACTTTCTGCATTATTCCATAAAAAAATAAAACACGAAATAGGAACAGGTCTTCATGAAGTTGATCGAAACTATTCGTTAATAAAAGAATTTTCGCCTCAGTTTCACCGTGGATTAAAACTTCATCCTTCGATTCAAGATTATCAAAAAACAGATAAGTACCAAGCAAACTCATATATTGTAATTGCCCCAGCTTCAGTTTGGTTTACAAAACAATATCCTAAAGAAAAATGGGTTGAGTTTTTAACCGAAGTCCAAGGCTTTAAAACGTTAATCATAGGAGCGCCTTCCGACAAGGAATTAGCGAACGAAATTATTAACCAATCTAAAAATTCAGATATTGAAAATCTTTGTGGAAAATTAAACTTGTTACAAAGTGCAGCGTTGATGCGAAATGCTAAAATGTGTTACGTAAACGATTCTGCTCCTCAGCATCTAGCATCCTCAGTTAATGCGAACACTACAGCATTATTTTGCAGTACGGTTCCTTCTTTTGGATTTGGACCTTTATCTGAGAACTCCGTTGTTATCGAAAACGATTTAAATTTAACGTGTCGACCGTGCGGATTACATGGCCATAAAGAATGTCCTAAAAAACACTTTAATTGTGGGCATCAAATAGAAACTGAAAAACTTTTAGAGCGATTGAATTAATCCTTTGAAAAAACACCTTCAATTGAGATGGTGTTCACTGCATCAATAGTTGTGAACTGACTTTTCTCTTCGATCAGCTCGTCATCAATAAATACTTCAAGCTTAACATCTGCATTGACATCTAAATGTGAAATTTCGAGCAAATAATTCAAATTATCACCATAAACATCGTGCTCAATATCAACAGGCAAATTTATCTCGCCTTCTGAATCATAATCAATACCTGGTCCCATTACGACTTTCATGCTGCTCACCTTCTCAGCTGTTCCTGTTATTTTGTAATTGAAAACATGGCGGTCATCTAAGTTTGTACAACTCAAAATGGCAACAGAAATTATTATAAGAGACAAGTATTTAAACATAAACTGGACAAATAACAATACTAAAGTAATAAATTCATAGCTAAATCTGTTACAACATCAGACTAACGCTCCGACAACCCGTACAAATAACTGCGTAAACCTTACAAGCTAAAAAAACCCAAAACCCTCACAATCAATTGGTTAAAAAACATTTTATTGAATTTTAAAAAAATAGGTGTAAAAACTGGACAAGGCCATTATTATGGCGTATCTTCGTGCGTCAATAAATATTGAGAAACAAAGTCTATGAGACAGCTTAAAATTACCCAGTCAATCACAAAGAGAGATAGTATTACTTTAGATAAGTATCTACAAGAAATAGGGAAAGAAAGTCTGATTACGGCTGAAGAAGAGGTAGAGTTAGCAAAAAAAATCAAGGCAGGCGATCAAGACGCTCTTGAAAAGTTAACAAAAGCCAACTTAAGATTTGTTGTTTCCGTTGCAAAACAGTATCAAGGCCAAGGACTTACACTTCCTGATTTAATCAACGAAGGTAACCTAGGATTAATTAAAGCTGCTAAACGTTTTGACGAAACAAGAGGATTTAAGTTTATATCTTATGCTGTATGGTGGATTCGTCAATCTATTATCCAAGCTATTTCTGAGCAATCAAGAATGGTAAGATTACCATTAAATAAGATTGGAGCAATTAGCAAAATTAACAAAGGGACATCTCAATTGGAACAACAGTTAGAGAGAGAACCAAATGCTAAGGAAATATCTGAATTTTTAGATTTATCTGAAAACGAAGTTTCCAATGTTATGAACATGAATAGCCGTCACGTATCAGTTGATGCACCGTTTGCAGAAGGTGAAGACCACGGTTTATTGGATGTAATGGTTAATGGTGATTCTCCAAATGCCGATAACGGTTTATTAAAGGAATCATTAAACAAAGAAATTAAAAGATCACTTGCCACGCTTACTGAAAGAGAGGCAGAAGTTTTAAAATTATTTTACGGTATTGATGGAAACAGAGAAATTTCTTTGGAAGAAATCGGTACTAAATTTGACTTAACTCGTGAAAGAGTTCGTCAGATTAAAGAAAAAGCAATTAAGCGCTTAAAGCATAACTCAAGAAGTAAATTGTTAAGAGCTTATTTAGGTTAATCAAACCCTAAACAATATTTAAGGTCATTCGAAATTCGAATGACCTTTTTTTATGGTATAAAATCTTATTTTTAAGCTATGGATTTCAAACTGGTTTCGGAGTTTCAGCCTACAGGTGATCAACCTCAAGCAATTAAACAAATAGTTGATGGATTTAATGATGGAATTGCCGCTCAAACACTTCAGGGTGTAACAGGATCGGGGAAAACATTTACCATGGCTAATGTCATTAAAGAACTTAACCGGCCAACTCTAATCCTTTCTCATAATAAAACACTTGCTGCTCAACTTTATGGGGAATTTAAAAAATTCTTCCCAGAAAATAAGGTCGAATACTTTGTTTCATATTATGATTACTACCAACCCGAAGCTTTTCTCCCAACTACCAATACTTATATCGAAAAAGACCTTTCTATTAATGAGGAAATTGAGAAGTTAAGATTGAGTGCTACTACGGCTCTACTCTCAGGCAGTAATGACACTATAGTTGTTTCTTCTGTTTCTTGTATTTATGGTATGGGAAACCCAAGCGATTTTAATAGCAACTCCATTTTAATTAAAAGTGGACAAAAAATTAGTCGAACTCAGTTATTAAAACATTTAGTAACCGCTTTATATTCGAGAAATGACATTGAATTTGAGCGTGGAAACTTCAGAGTTAAAGGCGATACCGTTGATGTATACCCTGGGTATTTAGATTATGCTTACCGGTTTTCTTTTTGGGGTGATGAAATAGAGTCTATTGAACAAATAGACCCCTTAAATAATCATTCATTAACCAAATTGGAAGAGGCTATGCTTTATCCAGCAACACTTTTTGTAACAAGCCCAGACAGCTTACAAAATGCAATTAAACAAATTCAAGACGACTTGATGAAGCAAATTGCTTTTTTTAAATCGGAAGGAAAAGAATTTGAAGCTAAAAGGCTGCTTGAAAGAACAGAATACGATTTAGAAATGATGCGAGAATTAGGATACTGTAGTGGAATCGAAAACTACTCTAGATACCTTGATGGAAGAGCTCCTGGAACTAGACCTTATTGTCTACTTGATTATTTCCCAGAAGACTTTATCATGATGATTGATGAGAGCCATGTTACCCGACCGCAAATAAAAGCGATGTACGGAGGTGATCGATCTCGAAAAATGAATTTAGTTGAATACGGCTTTAGATTACCTGCAGCATTAGATAATCGACCGTTACAATACGATGAATTTGAGGCTATACAATCTCAAACGCTATACGTAAGTGCAACGCCTGCAGATTATGAATTAGAACTATGTGAAGGTGTGATCGTTGAGCAAGTAATACGCCCAACAGGTTTATTAGATCCAATTATTGAAGTAAGACCAACTCAAAATCAAATTGATGATTTATTAAACGAGATTGATATAAGAGTTAAAAGGAATGAAAGAACACTTTGCACAACTCTTACAAAGAGAATGGCTGAGGAGCTCTCTAAATTTATTTTAAACCTTAACATTAAGTGTAGATATATCCATTCAGAAATTGATACGATGGAGCGTGTTGAAATTCTTAGAGCATTACGACTTGGAGATATAGATGTTTTAATCGGTGTTAACCTTTTAAGAGAAGGATTAGATTTACCTGAAGTTTCATTGGTTGCAATTCTGGATGCTGACAAAGAAGGTTTTTTAAGATCTGAAAAATCATTAACACAAACAGCAGGTAGAGCAGCAAGAAATATTGATGGTCGAGTTATTATGTATGGAGATAAAATTACAGACTCGATGCAAAAGACTATTGATGCCACAAATAGAAGGCGTGAAATTCAAACCGCCTATAATGAAGAACATGGATTAAAACCTCGATCCTTGGCAAAAAGCAGAGAAGAAATATTACAACAAACCTCAATGGTTGATACCGTTAGAGGTAGAAGTACGGAGTATGAGAACTCTGATATTGAAGCCGGACTTGCCGCTGACCCTGTTATTCAATACATGTCCAAAAATCAATTGGAAAAAGCAATTAAGCAAACTAAATCGAAAATGGAAAAGTTTGCTCGAGAACTAGACTTTATTTCAGCAGCTCAATATAGAGATGAAATGCACGCTCTTGAAAAACTGCTCAGTTCTAAATATGAATCTATCTAACTGGCTAACACCAAAATTATAGGTGTTGAAAAACTGAAGGAACAATAAAAAACTACCTCATCAAATAATGATAGCTTAATCCAACTAAGATTTTATCCTCGTATTTGAATAATTAATTTCTGGGATAACTAATCTCAAGCTGAGCTGAAATTTCAAGATTAGGTATTTGAAAATTTAGGATTCAGTAGAAAGCTCAGAAATTGGATTTACAGTTGTTAAAAAAAACTTGACTTTCAAAATAACTCAATAAAAATTACTGATAATTTTAAGAATCAAGTACATAACTATAAATAGGAAATAAAAGGACGGAAGAATACCCGCCCTTTTTAATTACCTAATGCTTGATACAAAGTCTTTAATAGACGTTTTAAAATTATTAGAATTCGCAATTGCTTTAATAAATGCAGTTCCGATGATAGCACCATTTGAATACGTACAAGCAATTTTATAAGATTCTGAATCCTTAATATTAAAACCGATTAAACTAGGTGAAGTTAAATTCATATCCTTTACTCTAGACAAGTAATCGATCGTTCCATCAATACCAGATTTCTTACCCGTTGTAGACGAACTTGAAACTAAATACAAGAACCCATTTGTTAAACTATCCAATTCTTTAATTCTTTCTGGCGCAGTTTCAGGAGTGATTAAAAACGTATTTGCTAAGCCATGACTTTCAAACAAATCTTTATATTCCTTCTTATATTCATAAAGCGGTAAGTCAGGTAAAATCGCCCCATCTATCCCTACTTCTTGACAGCTTTTGCAAAACTCTTCATAACCATATTGCATTACTGGATTTAAATAACCCATTAACAATATTGGAATAGAAACCTCTTTTCGAATGTCTTTTAACTGCTCAAATAATAACTTTAGCGTCATACCATTTTCGATGGCAACCCCACTTGCTTCCTGTATAACGGGACCATCTGCCATAGGATCTGAGAAAGGAATTCCTAACTCCACCATCTCAACTCCATTCGCTTCTAACTCTTTTAGTATTTCTACTGTATCGTTTAAATTCGGAAACCCAGCTGTGACAAAAATGGATAATAATCCATCTGGTTTTTTCTCGAATGCTTCTTTAATTCTTTTCATTATAAAAATTTAAAATTGCCAGGTCGCCTTTCCTCTCAATAGTGAGAAAAATTCAACGAATTCTTAAATATATTTTATTAAAGTTTCCAAATCCTTATCTCCTCTACCCGAAAGATTAATCACAATCACTTCATCTTTCTTTAAATCCAATTGATTTAATACTGCCAATGCATGAGCTGTTTCTAATGCAGGAATAATTCCTTCTAATTTACTTAACTCAAAACAAGCCGTTAAAGCTTCTTCGTCTGTTACGTATTTAAAGCTCCCTCTTCCTGATTCGAACAAATGTGCGTGCATTGGTCCTATTCCAGGATAATCCAATCCGGCAGATAACGAATATGGCTCAACAACTTGTCCATCTTCCGTTTGCATTAGCAACGTTTTCGCAGCATGTAAAACTCCTGGTTTTCCTTTCGCTGTAGTAGCTGCAGTTTTTCCTGATTCCAATCCTAAACCGGCAGGTTCTGCGGCAATTAACTCTACTTTATCATTATCTAAATAATGATAAAAAGAACCAGCAGCATTACTTCCTCCACCAACACAAGCGATTATTCTATCAGGGTAATCTCTTCCTTCATGCTCTTCTAATTGCCATTTCATTTCCTCTGATATTACACTTTGGAAACGCGCTACCATATCAGGGTATGGATGTGGACCTACTACCGAACCGATGATGTAATAAGTATCCGATGGATTATTAATCCAGTCACGAATTGCTTCGTTTGTTGCATCTTTTAACGTTTTACTTCCAGACTCTGCAGCAACAACAGTTGCTCCTAACAGTTGCATTCTCTTAACATTTGGTTGCTGGCGTTCAATATCAACTGCTCCCATATAAATAATACATTCTAAGCCCATTAAAGCACAAACTGTAGCTGTTGCAACTCCGTGTTGTCCTGCGCCGGTTTCTGCGATAATTCGCTTTTTCCCCAGTCGATTCGCTAATAAAATCTGACCAACTGTATTGTTTATTTTATGAGCTCCTGTATGATTTAAATCTTCTCTTTTTAAATAGATTTTCGCACCATACTTTGCTGACAACCGCTTAGCTAAGTACAATGGAGATGGTCTTCCAACGTAATTCTTCAACAAATCATCAAACTCTTTTTTAAATTCAGGCTCTTGAGAGATTTTCAAATAGTTTTCTCTTAATTCCTCTACGTTTGGATACAACATTTCGGGGATGTAAGCACCTCCAAATTTTCCGTAATATCCATTTTCGTCTACATTATACCCCATCTCTAACGAATTTTAAATTTTTAGTTTTAAACTTTGAACACATCGTCATTGTAAGTAACAAAGTGATCTCATTCTTTATGCTCTAAGCTCATTTAAGAACTCTTCTAACAACTTTACATCCTTTATGCCTGGCTCGATTTCGAACCTGCTATTCAAGTCTAAACCTATCAAGTTTTTTAATTTTAATCTTTTTATTTCTTTAGCATCGCCAGGACCAATTCCTCCCGCTAGGAAGTATTTTTTTTGAGATTCTTTATCTATACGGTTTAATAAGGACCAATTGAACTTCTTACCTGTTCCTCCGTGGTTCTTTGTTTTTGTATCAAACAAAAACAAATCAGCTGAAGGGTAATTTTGTAATTCTGAAAAATCAAAGTCTTCTCCTATTGAAAAAACTTTCCAAACTTCCTTTAAACCTAACTGACTTTTCGCCGCCTTTATTAATTTATCTGGTTCTCCTCCGTGAAATTGAATGACATCAAATTGATGCTTCCTCTTTAAAGGCAGAATCTTATTTACCAGTATTTCGTCAATTTCAGTCTCACTTATATCAACTCCCAAACCCTTAAAAACGAATACACCTACTTTCGCCGTATCTTTTCCAATTGTCTCAAAACCTAAGGTTTTATCTTGATTTCTTGGTGAAGACTCGAAAAATATATTTCCAACGTAATTCACCTTAAGATTAAGAAAATTATGAACTTCATCTTGATTCATTCCGCAAACCTTTATCTTCAAATCTTTACCTACCATCTCTTTTTATCATCCCAGACTTGATCCAGGGGCTCATAATTTCACAATCACTCTTCTAATTCCCGAATCGAGTCCGGGATAACAACACCCTTAAAGTTTGTTAATAAACTCAGCACATGAAGCACCTGGATTTTCTGTTTTCATAAAGTTTTCTCCGATTAAAAACCCTTGATAACCGTATGTTTTTAAATCCTGTATTGCTTCTACATTTGAAATCCCACTTTCAGATACCTTTATAAAGTCATTTGGGATTTTATTCGCTAATGCTTTGGAAACGTCTGTAGTCACCTCAAATGTTTTTAAGTTTCGGTTATTCACTCCAACAGCATCACAGTATTGATTAATGTGCGCCAACTCAGAATCCTCATGAATTTCTAACAATACGTTTAATCCTAAAGCCTTAGCTGCTTTCGCCATATCATTTGTTTTCGCAACAGATAAACTTGAAGCTATTAACAAAATAATATCCGCACCAATTGACTTCGCTTCTAACAATTGATATTCATCCAACATAAAGTCTTTTCGAAGAACCGGTAATTCTACAGCTGCCCTAACAGCTTTTAAATCAGCAAATGTTCCTCCAAAATAATTCAAATCAGTTAAACAACTCATTGCCGAAACACCCGCATTTTCATAAGCCATTGCTACATCTTCAGGTTTTGATACTCCATTAATTATTCCTTTTGATGGCGACTGGCGTTTGAACTCTGCAATAATTCCTGATTTGTTTAAAATCGCATCTCTTAACGAAATACATTTACGATCAAACAAAACAGAAGACTCTAAATCGGCAACAGAGACCTTTGCTTTAGCAGCTTCGATTTCGATTAGTTTATTGGCATTTATTTTATCTAGTATTGTCATTTTATCAAGTTTATTGTCATTGCGAGGAACGAAGCAATCTCTAACTTTTAAAGAGCGAGATTAACAAGTCGGAACTCCTTGCAGTAACGAAGGCGTGTTATTTCAATAACTTATTTAATATTTCAATTCCCACACCCGAATTAATTAATTCAAGAGCTTCCTCAACTCCTTCTTTTACTTTAACATCTTTCGCAACAGAAATAGCAACTCCAGCATTCGCTGCTACGACATGTGACTGTGCAACCGTTCCTTTTCCCGAAAGTACATTTTGTAAAATAATAGCGGCATCTTCGACGGTATCTCCTCCTCCAATATCTTCGGGCTTTAAAGGATTTAACCCTAAATCAGCAGGCGAAAGCTTTTCAATTCCGTTATGACTGTACATATGAAAATCACTCGTTAAGGATATTTCATCATACACGTCCGTAGAATGTAAAATCGCATATCGCTCCAAATTATTTTTCAAAACGTGATCATACAAGGGTAAAATTGAAGGGTCGTAAACTCCTGTTAATTGAAAGTTTGGCTTGGATGGGTTTACTAAAGGGCCGATCATATTAAAGAAAGTTTTCAACCCTAATTCCTTCCTAACTAACCCCACAAATCGCATAGCTGGGTGAAATAACGGTGCATGAAAAAACGTAATTCCTACATTTTCAATTTCTGATTTCAAAACAGCTGCTTCACCTTTAAAATCATATCCTAAATGCTCAATTACATTTGAAGAACCAACACCTGAAGAAACACCATAATTACCGTGCTTAGCAACTTTAACTCCTGAAGCCGCGACTACAAAAGAAGAAGTTGTTGAAATGTTAAACGTATTTTTTCCATCACCACCTGTACCACACATATCAATAGTTGAAACGTCTCCTAAATCAATAGGATTGCATAACTCCAACATCGCAGTTCTAAAACCTTCTAACTCCTGACCTTCAATTCCTCGCATCATAAAGACGGTTAAAAAAGAAGCTATTAAAGCGTTATTCAACTCCCCTTTCCCAATAGAAAGCAAAGCTAATTTAGCCTCCTCAGAGCTTAGTTTTTTCCCTTTGAATAATTCTTGAAGTAATATTTTCATTTTATTTTGAGTTATTCGCCACTGCTAATAATAAAGCAATGACGAGACACTTATTATATTAATTCTTCAACCAATTTTCTACGATGTCCAAACCATGATCTGTAAGTACTGATTCTGGATGATATTGCACGCCAACAACGTCCAAAGTATTGTGACGCATGCTCATTACATTACCTTTTTCATCTACTCCTGTTAGTTTAAAAATCCCCCCTAAAGAATCCTTTTTCACCTGCCATGAATGATAACGTCCTACCACAAATTCTTTTGGTAATCCGTTGTATATTGAATCCTCAGCAACTACTTGCATTTTATTTCCAACACCGTGCAATACATCAGCCATATTTTCCAGTTCCCCTCCAAAAGCCTCCGCTATTGCTTGATGCCCTAAACACACACCCAAAATACTTTTTGTGTCGGCATATTGCTTAATTAAATCCAACATTATCCCCGCTTCTTCAGGAATTCCGGGACCAGGAGAAAGTAATATTTTATCATATTTACCCACCTCTTCTAAAGATATTTTATCGTTTCTAAATACATCAACATCATCAAAACCTAACTGCCTGATGTAATGCACTAAATTGTACACAAACGAATCGTAATTATCTAATACTAAAATTTTCATTTCTAATTAATTACTAGATTAATACTTTAAAGCTCCTCAGCGATTTCCATTGCTTTATGCAATGCCGCTAATTTGTTAAACACTTCTTGTCTTTCACTTTCATCATCTGATTTCATTACAATTCCAGCTCCTGCTTGGTAAAATAACTTATCGTTTTTACTCAAAAAAGATCGGATAATAATAGCATGATTGAAATCACCATTAAAACCTATGAAACCAATACAACCGCCATAAATCCCACGTTGATTTTTTTCGTACTTATTAATTAACTGCAGTGCTTTATGTTTTGGAGCACCAGATAAAGTCCCAGCAGGAAAAGTATCCGCAACTAATCGAATCGTGTTTTTATGGGGCAATAAATCCCCCGTAACTTTTGACACCAAATGAATTACGTGAGAATAAAATTGAATCTCACGATAGCTTTCTACCTTAACATTCTCTGCATCTCTGCTTAAATCGTTTCGAGCTAAATCAACTAACATTACATGCTCCGCGTTTTCCTTTGGATCATCTAATAATTTCTGTGCTAATTTGGCATCTGCCTCATCATCACCTGTTCTTCTAAAAGTTCCTGCAATTGGGAATATTGAAGCCTTTCTGTTTTTAACAACAATTTGCGCTTCAGGTGAAGAACCGAAGATCTTAAAGTCTTCAAAATCGAAATAAAACAAATACGGCGATGGATTAACCGACCTCAAAGCGCGATATAATGTAAAGTCGTCACCTTTAAAATCTTGAGAAAACTCTCTGGATAAAACCAATTGAAAAACATCTCCACGTTTACAATGTTTCTTTGCATCACGAATGACTTTAAGGTAACCTGCATCGTCAAAGTTACTCACCTCTTCACCTACTCTTTCGAATTTTTTTTGAGTAACGTTTGAAGTCTTAATGATCTCTTCTAACTTGTCTAATGATTCTGGCCCACTCCCTGTTCCTATTTCACTTCTATGTTCGAAAAGGTATAATTCATTTTTAAAATGGTTAATCGAAATTATGTTTTGAAAAACCATATAGTGCATATCTGGCACTTTTTTCTCAGGTTTCTCTTTGTAGTCAAAATCAATATCCTCAAAATGACGAACTCCTTCAAAACTTGTAAACCCAAACAATCCATTGGTTACAAAGTCGAAACCTAAATCCTCACAATCAAACAAGCCCGAAAAATTATTTAACTCTTCTACTACATCATGGTCTGCAGCACTTTTATTTTCAAATTCTCCGTTAGGGTAAACTATAAAAATTTTACCATCCTGAACCTTAAAAGAAGCTACAGGATTAAAGCAGATAAAAGAATAGCTATCCTCATTGCCATGATAATCAGAGCTTTCTAATAAAAAACTCTTCTTATATTTTTCTTTAATATTTAGATATATACTTACTGGTGTGATCGCATCAGCAAGTAATTTTTTATATCTAGTATTTATTTTAATTTTTTCCATTTTTAATAATTTGTAGTTGATTCTAAATCAACTAAAGTGACAATCAAAAAAAAAAGCTTACAGTGACCTGCAAGCTTTTATATTATTTGTATAATACCAACCGGTTCACTGCCTTTTATTAAAGAGCGTGCCACCACCAAGAATTATTATTTGTCAACATCATGCTACAAATATACTGAGGAAGGATTAGTTGGCAAAATAGATTGGTGTAAAAAATAGGATAAACACCATCATTTTACATTTGGAGAATAACAGCAACCTATTTAAATTAGCTCAGTATATAGTTAAAAGTAATACATGTTAAACTCAATTACTAAGTTAGTGCTAAGTGTAATTATCATCACATTTACTTCATGTGGATATATTGCAAGAGAAATGATAACTCCGAAAAGCTGCAAAAAATGTGAAATACTTGATCAAAACAACAATTTAGTTTGGGCGGAAAATAATTGTGGTGGAGGTGTTTATAATATGGAACAACGTGCTAAAGCAAAGGCTTATGATTTAGGATGTGGCCATAGAGTTAGTTGTGAGAATTATAAGGAAGAAGATCAAGCAGAAACGAATCCGTAATCAAAAAAAAAGGGCGAATTAACATCCGCCCTTTAAATATATATAATATATGCTCTTAACTACATTTTAGCATGCGCTCCATCACAAAAACTTCCGTTTGCTGAGTTTTTACAACCACACCATGCAATAATTTTCTTTTCGGTAACTGTTTCAATATTTGGTCTAAAATCTGTTCCTGAATGCGCTCCATCACAATAAGGTTGATTTATACTTTTCCCGCAAGTACACCAAGCATACTTGCCCGGTTCAACTTCTAATACATAAGGTGCTTTCTGAGGTACTTCTGGTTTAGACATATTTATTTTAATTTATAGTTTAACTTTGGTTTATGAATAAAATAAGAAACATATTTGTTAAAACAAATATAGTTTTAACCTTTTGTCTAATTTGGAATCATTCCAGTTTAGCTCAATCGCTATTTGACACCACCTATATTGACACAATAGCGCTTAAAGTTAAACGTGATTTTGATGCTCAAGACTTTATTAGAATGACGAAAGAAGACACTAGTTTTCATCGGGCTTTTAAAAATCTAAAAATGTATCCTCATCAATCCAGGAACTCGGTTACAATTTTTAATAAAACATGGGATCAAATTGCACATCTAAAACGGACGGCAACTCATATAAGTGATGGTAAATTAGGTTGTATTCAAATTGACAATGAAACTACCGATGGGAAGTTTTACAAGAAAAACGGGCAGCACAAATACTTTACAGGCGAAATGTTTGATAAAGTCTTTTTTGAAAAGGGAAAATTTGATGTTGATAATGCCGTTAAAACCAATTACTCTCAACAAAAACCAGACGATAGAACAAAAAAAGAAAAATATTACGAGAAACTTAAAACCTTTATGTTTTCTCCCGGAACAGGCGTTGATGGAGTTCCGTTAATTGGAAAAAAACTGAATATTTATGAAGGAAAAATGGTGCAGTTTTATGATTTTAAATTGGATAAAACATTTTTCAAAGATTCAATTCCTTGTTATAAATTCTCCTGTAAAAAGAAAGCCAATGTGAAAGAGAACAAGGTTGTAATTCAAAATGTAACAACCTTTTATGACCGAAGAACAATGAAGATAATTGCTCGAAGCTATGCCTTAAAAGATGCTACATCGCTTTTCTCTTTTGATATTAAAATGTATATCGAGTTAAAATATGAATTTAATGAATACCTGCCTGTGAAAATTAAATATAATGGGGAATGGGATGTACCTCTGCAAAAACCAGAGCGGATTAAATTTGAAATTTTAACCTCAAGTTATTTTGAACCGAAGATTTGAAATCAATATTACTTAATTCTTACTACTTAACACCTTATATTAAGATAGCCCCATCACATCACAAGATTCATTTCAATAATTTACAAATTGTTTTATTGTATTTACTTTGGAAAATCACACTACTTCTTCGTAGATGAGCAGACAATTAAAACTAGAGACGAAAGGCTAACTTATTTTGCTTTAATGGTCACGCCATTTCTAATAATTTCTTGCACAACAATAAAAAGTAAGCAAACTGATCATTCTTAAAAATTGAATTATTTTATCATAGTAAGTTAAAAACTCTTAAACAGTTAATTAGTTGCCAAATTCCAAAATACCAAGTTTATGGTATTGGGAATCCATTTCTTCTAAATTAGCTTTGCACCATAAACTAAACAACAATGAGAAAATTAATTCTACCTGTACTTTCAATTGCTTTATTAGCAAGTTGTGGAGACAAAGACGAAAACGAAAACAAAAACGTAGCTGAAGGATACAAGGTTCCTTCTACCTACAATTTTGAAAACGTAAGCTATTCTGGTCAAACAAATAGATTAGATATGTTGAAAGAATTGACTAGTTATATTAAAACAGGTCACGTAGAAAACGCTTCTTTAGATGCTCAAAGCATGAAGAACATGTTTGGAAACTCAAACACTCCTTTTGCAAACGCTGACTTAAATGCTTCGACTAAGCAATTACAAAATAAAACATACTCTGTAGAAGCAGAACTTTATGTTAGCCTTTTTGATTCTATCGCTAAATACGCAGGACAAGCAGGTGGAACAGATGGTCAAGCTGGATTAGTTACTGGAGATGGAAGAACAATATTAGTTGATGCAAACGGAATGGAGTACGCTCAATTAATTGATAAAGGAGTCATGGGATCTTGTTTTTACTACTCAGCTACTTCATCTTATTTATCGGATGATAAAATTGGAGATGCCGTTGATAACACAACAGTTACCGAAGGTAAAGGAACTGCTAAAGAGCACCATTTTGATGAAGGTTTTGGATATTTTGGAGCTCCAATAGATTTCCCAACAAATACAGAGGGTGTTAGTTTTTGGGCGAAATATTCTAATAATAGAGATGCTGTTGCAGGTACAAATGTAATCATGGATGCTTTCATAAAAGGAAGAGCTGCTATTTCTAATAAAGATAAAAGTGCCCAAAACGATGCAGTTGCTGAGATTAAAATCCAATGGGAAAAGATTTCAGCTGCTACTGCAATTCATTATTTAAATGATGCTGATGCTAAGTTTAATGATGATGCAGATAGATGTCATGTCTTATCAGAGGCTTATGCATTTATTAAAGCTTTAAAATATAATGTAGATGCTTCAATTGATGGGGCTAAAGTTGATGAAATTTTAGTTGCACTAGGGGGTAACTTCTGGAGCATCACTCCTACTCAAATTGAAAATGCAAGAAATATTTTAGCTACTGCTGCTGGATTGGAGAGTGAAAAAGGTAACTTATAGTAAGAATACAAATTTTATGAGATTTAAAAATATATTATCAATTATCATTACAGCTTCACTTTTGTGGAGCTGTAATGATAAAACAAAGAATAAAAATAAAGACAATTTTGATGTCTCAACTATTTTAACAAATGTTGGTGATAATATAATCACTCCGCAGTATTCTGAATTAAATAGTTCTATTACAGTCATGAAAAATGACTTTAACGAATTTAACGGTTCTCCAGATGCTACGAACTTAACAAAGCTTCAAAATAGTTTTAAAACTGCTTACTCAGATTGGCAAAGCTGTTCCTTTGTTAATTTTGGAAACACGAATATTACTACGCTTAGAAACGTATTCAATACATACCCAACAGATACTGGGAATGTTAATTCCACCTTCACCGTCACAGATTTCAATTTAGAATCCGCTTCTTATGCTGATGCAATTGGTTTTCCTGCTTTAGACTATATTTTATTTCAAGGTACCGAAAGTGAAATCATTAACAGATTATCAGGTGAGGCAAATAATTTTGTTCAAAAAAACATTGATTTAATGTCTACAAAATCAATGGCTGCGTTTGACTTCTGGAATACATCAGACGATGACTACAGCACTTCTTTTAAAGATGATAACAAAAAAGCTAATGGATCAGGGTTTTCTGATTTTGTAAATGGATATATCCAAGATGTGGAAATTTTAAAAAATGGTCAATTAGGTTATCCTGCTGGTAAATTTGAGCTAGGGACTCCAAAACCAAATCAAAGCGAAGCATTATTTAGTAATTACAGCCTTGAATTATTTAAAGCACATTTAACAAACCTTGAGAACACTTACAAAGGTAAAAATCAATTTGGAACTGACGGAGTTGGTTTTGATGATTACTTAAACGAGTTGGGAACCGAGAGAGATGGAAAAGATTTAAATGAATTAATCTTAGGTGTGTTTACCTCGTTACAAACAAAATGTGGTTTACTTTCCGGATCAATGAATGACGCCATAGCAAATCAAACAAATACTACCGATGAAATTTATATTAAAATAAAAGAGCTCGTTGCTTATTTAAAGGTAGATATGACGAATGCTGTGGGTGTTCAAATTACTTATATTGATAATGATGGTGATTAATTAACTTCATTGTGATTAGAATAATAAATCACAATGAAGTTAATTGCCATAATTCTTATACTATTCTTTTTTTTAATTTTTATTTCTTGTGTTAATTGGCATACAAATTAACATTTCATACTCAAGGACAATCAGAAATTTTAGCTCAAATAGAAACTGAATATTCTTTAAATAGATTGTTATTACACCAAGAAATTTGGCATAATAACAATCTTTAAAGACGGTGTCAAATCCGAAATAAAAATATTCCCAGAGGATTCTTAACTAAAAAACATAGCCAGTTCAAGAAACCTCTTTTTACAAGTGCATACCCAATAAACAAACTACAATTTCACGACCAAAATAGGCTGGCTATTAGTAATAGCATTGCGTTTATAGCATATAATAATTATATTTCAGCTGAACGCTACTAGTTGCTACACTTAAGTTACTAAACAAAGAAGTTCATCGCCTTGAAAGAGTTAAACTACCCAATTTATAAACTGTATAATATTTTCTAAACTGGTAAATATTGGGCGGTAATTACAGGCTATGCCATTACTAATAAACTTACAACCACAAGTGGAACTAAACATAAAACAACATCTCCTAATTAACAATATATTAAATGCCGTTATAATGTTTTTCTAAGGAGTAAGTCGTCATTTAAGATTGTATTATTCACTAAAAAAAACAACTCTAAAACGGAATTGGCGTAAGCTCAATTGGTGTTAAATCTAAACGAAATCTCATCAATCGAGGAGTCTGGTCCTTGCTTCACAATGATTTGGAATTAACGCTCCACAACATTTTCCAAAGGATTAGATAATATTTAAATCGAAGTAAAACTCAGTTCCTTTGTCTTTTTCAGATTTAATATTAATTGTGACTTCATGCAACTCAAGGATTCTTTTTACGATTGCCAACCCGAGTCCTGCACCGGTATCATTCTTTTTGTCAGAATCTAATTTCTTATAGCGATCAAAAACAAACGGAAGCGATTGTTCTCCTATTCCTATACCTGTATCTTTTACTTTTAATTGAAGTTTGGTTCCTATTTTAGCAACAGAAACTTCAACTTCTCCGCCATCCGGAGTGAACTTTATTGCGTTATCTACTAAGTTTTGAACAACTCTTTCAAACAAGGCTACGTCAACTTCAACAATACCCATCACGGATGCATTCAAGCGAAAATCAATATCTTTCTTTTCCGCTAGTAACTTATACCTTGATGACAGGTCATTAATTAATTCACTTAAATTAATTTGATCGAGTTTCAACTCAACTTTTTCAGATTCTAACTTAGATAACTCGAATAAATCAGCTACTAATTTCTCCAAGTTTTCCGTGCTGTTTAATACAATTTTCAAAAATCGTTCTCGATCTTCTGCACTCATCGAATTATTCTTCATGAGTAAAGTCTCGATATAACCATGCGCAACAGCAATAGGGGTTCGCAAATCATGAGAAACATTAGCTACCAACTCTTTTCGCAATTTTTCAATCGATCGGATTTGTTCAATATTTCCTGATATGGTCGTTGCCATTTCATTCAAACAATCTGCTAAATGTGTGAATTCTCCTTGAGAATTTAATTCAATTTTATTTTGGTAATCACCTTTTCTAAATCGATTCACACCCTCCTCAATTACTTTAAAATTTCGGGTTAAGTATTTAATGGAAATTAAACCTATAATTATTGCGAAAATTACCGTAATTAAAAGCGTCTCCATCCCTACTTTATAAATAAAATTACTCATTAGCATACTGCTAATACTATCATATTCTTCACTTGCTAAAATAGCGTAAACATACCCTTGAATTTCTCCTTCGTCTAAAACTGGCGCAACCGAGAAAACCTTACATGCATCTGGTGCCTTTGGATCATTTCCTAAAATATAACCCTGGTCTTTATCTCGTTTTAAAAACTTTCGAATTGGCGCTAGAGAAACATGCGTTTTCTTTATTTTCTCCGGTGGAGCATCATAGGTTAAAACTTTCCCCATGTCATCCAAAATATAAACCTCAATGGTAGGGTTTACCTTCATATGATGCATCATAATATGCTGAACAGCGCTCTCATTTAAAGAATCATTCAAAAACACAGGTACTTCATTTATTAATTCAGCTGCAACCTCTCTGTTCAAAGCCTGCTTCGTTGTTTTAAAAAAATCACTCACAGCTGTTGCCGTAACATAAATGTAAACAGCACCTACTATTGCCATTAAAATCAAAAAAACGCTTGATATCTTCCAGTATAGTGACTTAAATAACTTCATTCTAATCTTTAAATGCGTAGCCTATTCCCCACACTGTTTTTATAAATTCGGGATGATTGGCATCCTTTTCAACCTTTCCTCTTAACCTATTAACGTGAGAGTTCACGGTATGTTCGTATCCTTTAAAATCATACCCCCAAACTGTTTTTAGCAGTTGTTCTCTTGAGTAACTTTTCCCAGGATTACTCGCTAATAAATACAGTAAGTCAAATTCTTTTGGCGTTAGATCCAACAAAACCTGATCAAGCTTAACCTGTCTTTTGTCCAAATTAATTTCGAGTTCATCTACTGTGATAATAGCACTAGTTGGTTTTGGTTCTTGATAAGAATCATAACGTCTTAATAATGCCTTAACTCTTGCTATTAACTCTCTTACGCTAAAAGGTTTCGTTAAATAATCGTCGGCTCCTATTTCTAAGCCCAAAACCTTATCAAACTCTTCGGACTTGGCCGTTAGCATTAAAATAGGTGTTAAAACACCTGCTCCTCTTAACTCTCGACAAACTTCTATCCCATCTTTTTCGGGCATCATAATATCTAGTAAAATAACTGAATAGTCATTACTTAATGCGTACTCTAATCCGTCTTTTCCATTATTTGCAGTATCAACGTCCAAATTCAAATCTTTTAAGTGAATACTTAAAAGTTCAACAATGTGTTTTTCGTCTTCTACAATTAATGCTTTTTTCATTTTATCATCAATTTACCCAGGATTCAAAAATAACGGTTAATTTTTTACTAAAAGGTAATATTAAAAACATAACTAGGTAAAGTTTGGTAAATTTACAGCTATGAATCGAGTTGTAATTACAGGTGGTCCTGCTACTGGAAAAACGAGCTTAATAACTGAACTTAAGGAATTGGGTTATGCTATATTTCCAGAAGTTGCTAGAAGCGTAATTAAACAACAACTTGCTTTAAATTCCAATAAAGTTCCTTGGCTGGATGTTTCTGGTTTTTCTCAATTGGTTTTAGATAAACAATGCGACCATTTTAAAATGGCTAAAAATTCACTTTCATTTTTTGATCGCGGAATTCCTGACATTATAGGATACTTAAATCATGCAAATCAGCCTTTTTTTGATTCACTTAACGATACTGCCGAAAATCATATTTATGATTTTGTTTTCATCCTTCCTCCTTGGAAAGAAATATATGAAACGGACAACGAACGGCGAGAAGAGTTTTTTGAAGCTACAAAATTATTCAAAGTAATTAACGATGCTTATATTCGTTTAGGTTATCAAACAATTGAAGTACCTAAACTTACTGTAAAAGAACGAATTAAATTTATACTCGATCATATTAAATGACTCAACAACCTGAAGATATATTAAAGCAATATTGGGGATACGAATCATTTCGAGGTCAACAAAAAAGAATAATATTAGATGCCTTAGCGAATAAGGATGTTTTAGGACTACTACCTACAGGTGGTGGAAAATCCGTTTGTTATCAAATCCCAGGATTATTAAGACCAGGAATTACAATTGTAATTTCACCCTTACTTGCTTTAATGAACGATCAAGTTATCAGATTAAAACAATTGGGTATAAAAGCAGAATTTATAAACGGAGGAATGTCTCCGAAGCAAATGGATTATGCCTTAGATAATTGTGTTTACGGAAAAACTAAATTCTTATACTTAAGCCCTGAAAGGATTCAATCTGTTTTTGTAAAAGAACGAATTAAGCAAATGAAGGTCAATTTCATTGCAATTGATGAAGCACACTGCATTTCGCAATGGGGTCATGATTTTAGACCTGCTTTTAGAAGTGTTCGTTCGCTTAGAGATTTACTTCCTGGAATTCCAGTAATTGCTGTAACAGCAACGGCAACTAAAAAAGTAGCGAACGACATTCAGTTACAACTAGACTTTCTAAAACAAAATGTTGTTAAAGATTCATCAAAAAGAACAAATATCTATTTTGAATCCATACACACCGAAAACAAAATACCTGCGGTTACTCAATTTATAAGAGAATCCAAAGGATGCGGTATTGTTTATATTAGAAGCCGAAAACTGTGTGAACAAGTTGCCTATCAGCTAAGTAAAGAACACGTTTCTGCCGAATATTATCATGCAGGAATTGGGCTTGAAGAACGAAAGCAAATTGAAGCGCGCTGGAAAAATGATAAAACAAGAATTATTGTAGCCACCAACGCGTTTGGAATGGGGATCGATAAACCTGATGTTAAATTAGTTGTTCATTTTGGCTTACCAAATAGTTTAGAAGAATATTATCAAGAGGCCGGTAGAGCAGGACGAGATGGGAAAGCGGCTAAAGCTGTTTTATTTTTCAATCGGAATGACATCCAAAGTCAACGATCACTCTTAAACTATCGTTTTCCTTCACGAGAAATTATTCGAGATGTTTATCAGGCAATCGGAAATCTTAGCCAAGTTGCCATTGGTGCTGGTGAAAATGAAGGCGCTCAACTAGACTTAAAAGTGTTTTCTAAAAAACATAATCTGCACCCGTTGACAGTTCATTATGCTGTTAAAGTTTTAGAAAACGCAGGGTATATTTTTCTTTCTGAAGACATAACAAGTGGAAGTAAACTTAAAATACTTCAAGAAAGAAAAGAAATAGAAAACATACTTTCAAACATTGGATTTCAAGCCAAACTACTATCAGCTATTCTTCGCTCATATACTGGGATTTTTAGTGATTATGTGAAAATAAGCGAAAGTACATTGGCTAGTATTTTGGAAACTTCGGTTGATAAAGTGAAAAAAGGAATAGAAATTTTAGAGCGAACTTTTGTTGTGGGTTATCAAGCGCAAAGCTTTTTACCAAGGGTTTTCTTTGCTTCACATAGAATTTCTTCAAAAGATTTAATAATCCCCAAGGAGATTTTAGAAACTAGGCAAAGCGTTGCTGAAGAGCAACTGGGAGCTATGGTTAATTTTGCAATTGAAAAGAAAAAATGCCGAACAAATATTGCATTGTTTTATTTTGATGAAACCCCTAAATCAAAATGCGGAAACTGTGATAATTGTTTAAATAAGATAGAATTATCTCCTAAAAACCATATTTTAAGAATCCTTAATAAAGCTCCTTTAGAATTACCTCAAATTGTTCATCAATCGGAACTCCCTCGAAATGAAACGATAGCAACGATTAGAGACTTGATGGAAAATGGGGAAATCATTAGAGATGAATTATTATTACGTTTAAAAAAGGATTAATATTTATGAAACTATTTTGAGTAAAATAAGTAACTTAACATACATTTCCAAAATGGTTTGAAAAAAAACTTAATCTTAGTTACAGTTATTTTGGCATCGATATTCATGCCGTTTGTGGGTTGTGCCCAAAATGAAATAATCAATAAAACAGATGATCAAAGCAAAAAACAAGGCTATTGGATTTTCACCAACAAAGAAAGGCATCTTCCAGGTTATCAGCCTGATCAAAAAGTAGAAGAAGGAAAATACATCGATAATAAAAAAGAAGGTAAATGGATTTTTTATTTCAACAACAAAAAACCTAAACACATTTTAGTCTATAAGAACAATATACCTAATGGTAAAGCAACATTTTATTATAAAAATGGGAATATTCGTGAAAAAGGAGTCTGGAAAAATAATAGATGGATTGGCGAGTACCTCATGTATTATCGTAACGGAAATTTAAAGAATCAATTCACTTACAGCGTTCAAGGAATAAAAGATGGCCCCCAAAAATACTTTTATGAAAATGGGAATTTAATGATTTCAGGAACTTGGTCAAATGGTTCTGAAACAGAAGACATTCATGAATACAATGAAGATGGCACCCAAAACACAGAACGTTTTAAGGCTGGACCATCAATTATAAAAGAAGACTCTTTGGCGTTTTTCGAGAACAATGTAGTCGACAGTATAGTTGTTAAAACCACCAAAAAGCTCTCTATCCCTAAGGTTATTCCTACATTTGATGGAAATGGATTTCACAAGTTTAAAGATCGTTACGGAAATAATAGTAAGGTAGGTGAATTTGAAAATGGACTTTTAGTTGATGGAAAGATCTTTAAATACAATCCTAAAGGAAAACTACTACAAACCAAGCATGTTAAAAACGGAAAAATAGTTTTAGTTGAAAATAATAAAGAAGTCCAAGAATAATATTTGGTTTTAAATACGCTTCAATCCGTAATCATTGTAAGTTTACATCAAGTAAAAAGCACAAAATCACTTCTCTAGTTGTGAAAAATTGACCAAGAATTAAAAGAGAAAATTCAAGATCTTATTGATAAATAACATAAGATTTTTAAGTATCTAGATTCGACTAATATTGAAGAAGATTACGTACTTTATTTTAACAATTCCATTGCATTCTGCCTAGAAGCCTCCGTAACTTTAGTTCCGCTTAACATCTGAGCTAATTCATCCACTCGCTCAGAATTGCTTAAAGACTTGATTTGAGAGCTTGTTGTGCTTGCATCATGGGATTTATACACTTTATAATGCGCATTTCCTTTTGCCGCAATTTGAGGTAAATGAGTAATGGTTAACACTTGCATTTCTACGCCCATTTTCTTCATTAAATCGCCCA
Organism: uncultured Flavobacteriales bacterium; assembly: GCA_905182585.1. Classification (GTDB taxonomy): domain Bacteria; phylum Bacteroidota; class Bacteroidia; order Flavobacteriales_C. The sequence goes on along the minus strand of CAJJCC010000027.1, from coordinate 22,417 downwards.
TTTGATCAGCTACTTCGCCTGATACTCCAGTATCAATTTCATCAAATACAATTGTTGGTAAAGCAGTTTTAGAACTCATCAACCTTTTTAAACTTAGCATAACTCTCGATAATTCTCCTCCACTTGCCGTTTTTGAAAGGGAACCTAGCTGGTTTCCTTTATTCGCCGTAAATAAGAAATCAATTTTATCACATCCAAATTGATTCAATTCAATTTCAGAGATTTCAAATTGTAATTGCGCCTCTGTTATGCCCATAAGTTTCAAATCTCCTACAACTTCTTTAGCTAACTTTTTAGAGGCATCTATTCTTTTCTTAGTCAAAGTCTCAGCTAAAACAATAAGGCTCTCTTCTTGAGTTATTATCTTATTTTTTAAAGTCTCTAGTTGTTCATCTCCTCCTACGACTAAATCTACTGTTTGTTTTAATTCATCTCGCTTTGTAATTAAATCTTCGACTGAAGCAACGATGTATTTTTTTTGCAATCCAAACAAAACGCTTAAACGGTCATCAATCTCATTTACTCTTTGTACATCAGAACTTATTCCTCTACTTTTTTGTTCAACCTCTTCTGCAATATCTTTTAACTCAATAAGTCCAGATGTTAATCGATTCTCTAATTCAGTATAACTGCCATCAAATGAAGCCAATTTAGACAAAGCAACTTTGGAATTTTGAAGCACCTCTTGTACCGAGTTTTTATTATATAAAATTCCGTTCGCAACAATAGAAGCATTCTCTCTTATATCTTCGGCATTATTTAGCACCTCAAAATCTGTCTCTAGAACTTCCTGCTCTCCTTCTTTTAGGTCGGCGGTTGTTAATTCATTTAATTGAAACTGATGAAATTCTAAATTTAACTGCTCTTGCTGTTGTTTTTCTTCTAACAACTTTAGGGTTTGTGTTAACTCAATCCAAACGCTAAACTTTTTTTGGTATGATTTGACTTTTTCTTGCTGACCTGCAAATCCGTCCAATAGCTGGAATGAGAATTGCGGGTTAGCCAATAACAAATTCGAATGCTGTGAATGAACATCTATAATTTGATCACCTAGTTCCTTTAATATTGCTAAATTAACCGGACTGTCGTTTACAAATGCTCTGGACTTACCTGAAGTTGAGATCTCTCTTCGAATGATTGTTACCTCTTCAATATCTAAATCGTGTTTATTAAAAAACAGATTTAATCCATAAGCTCCTAGTAAAAACTCTCCTTCAACCACACATTTTTTAGTCCCCGCTCGAACAATAGAAATGTCAGCTCTTTTCCCACTTAACAAACCAAGTGCTCCTAACAAAATAGACTTCCCTGCACCTGTTTCCCCCGTTATAATATTTAAGCCTTTTTCTAGATTTAATTTTAAATCTTCAATTAAGGCAAAATTTTGAACGTGTAATTTATTAAGCATTTATACGGGCCGTTTTATTTAATAATTGAACTAATTGCTCAGCATCTTTTTTAGATAACTTCATACCTAATCTTCTCACTCCATCATCTGCGTTGTATTCAACAACTTCTCCTCCTATCATCCAAGATGATTTATTAATATCACTCCAAACTCCAGTTTCTACATCATCAGCATATTTAAAATCACTCATATTCTTAAGTGGAGTGATCTTAGGAAGCCCTCTTCCGTTAATCTCTTTCAAATAGGAAAACTCACGGTTTTTAATAGTCACAACTTCTCTTCCTGTATTATTCCAAACAACTGCTGAAACGACTTTCACTTCAAAATATCCCCAGAAAATCAGAAAAATACCTACCATTATATATTCATCTTCCTTAAAGCCATAAGTGAACAATGAAATCAGAATGATTAATCCACACAAAGACCAAGCTCCAACCCAAAGATGTAAGATTGTTTTCTTTGATGGAATCAAATTAGGAACGATCTCAACAGTAACTTCATCTTTCCCTATTTTCTCATATTTTATTTGCGATCCAATACTTTTCACTCTGTTTCAATTTTTTGTTTAAGTCTTTTTAAAACAACTAAATTACTAGCATCTATTTTTTCAATATAATCTTCATCTTGAGCTTCATATCTTGCTGCAAAATTAGTTGACACATCTAACGAGTCAATTAAACGAAGGTTAACATGATTGCTATCTATTGCATCAAAAAATAAATACCCCCTATCTCTAAATAAATTATTATCGGAAATACGTTCAAACACAATATGTGAATCTGAAACCGTTTTAACTTCTAAACCTCCATCACCAATAGATTCACTAAACCATTTTAAAACACTCCCTTCACCTGTTTTTTTTCCAGATAGCAGAATCCTCCACTCGTCTCTTTTAACTCCGTCACTAAACATCCAGTCTTGAAAGTTTTCAGCTGAAGACAAATAGTGTTTCAATTTATTCTTTGATGTAGAAATTTCAACCTGTGCATTTGACTCTAAAACGTCAGGTAATATAGATGCGTAACCTGCAAATAACACAAGTAATCCCGACATACCAAACATTGCAATTACGGACTTATTTCCCATGAAACAAAAGTAAGGTAAAAAATGAAGATTGAATCCAACAGTTTCGTTTTTAACCAACAAAAAAGCCATCATAAATGACGGCTTTTTTGTTTTGTGCTTCTCTTTTGATTTCTATTCGAAAACCTTAATTCTATCGGATTAAACTAACTCTTCCGTAGTAGGTTTTTAAAACCGATTCTACATTATCCCAAACCTTTAGTTTCCAAACGTAAACATCTTGCTGAACCTCACTTCCTGTTTTAGCATTTGTTCCATCCCAAGGTTGATATGGCGTTCCGCTTTCCCATATCAATGCTCCCCACCGGTTGAATATTAAGAAACTGTATTCACTTGCTCCTTCAATATTGTCATGATTTTTTCCATTCGGGAAAAAGATGTCATTCAATCCATCTCCATCTGGTGTAAACGCATTGGGAACGAAAACAGTGAAATTATCTAAAATTGTGATTCTTTTTATAATAGTATCCGAACACATTCCATTCCATGCAATCAATTCAACAGTGTAAGTTCCACTATCTGGTGATCCATAAGTTACAAATGGGTTTTGTAATGTACTTGCTGTTGGATTTGGTGGAATGTTCGTTGTAGATACTCTTCCTAAATCCCAATTCCATGAATCAGCATCGATTGATAAATCTTCAAACTGAATAAAAGGCTCTAAAACTGTTGCGCTTTTAGGTCCCCAATCAAAATCTGCTATTGGTACTGGATTTACACAAACGGCATTCGTTTTGGTAACACTATCAATACATCCGTTTTCAAAAGCTACTACTGCCGTTCCATTATAACAGCCATCATTTACAAATGTATGCGTTAAACTGTCGACTGCCCCATTTGTTGTCGTTACTAACCCATCTGTAAACGACCAAGTTGTTGTTTCTGGTAAGTCTCCTTGAGAGACTACAATCATACTTGTTGTATAAGGTTCGCACCCGTTAGCATTTGGAATCACATAATCCCAATCTGGTAAATCATCAATTACGATTATTTCTGTATCAAATGCCGGACAAGCTCCTTCTAAAGTATAGGTTACATCATGGCTCCCTGGTCCGGCTACTCCTGGGTCAAACTCTCCTGTCACAGGATCAACTGCTCCTGCTATTGGTAAACTGCTCCAAACTCCTCCTGGTGTTAATGGTTCTGATAATTGATATACTGGCAAGTTCTCACAAAACGATCCTGCTGGATCAAAATCTGGATTACCAGGTGTTGTAACCTCTATAGTAACCACATCCTCAATTGGACATCCTGTGTGCTTATAAGTCACATCGAAGAACCCTCCTTTTGTTAAATTCATTACTCCAGTTGAAGCGTCGATTACTCCACCGTTATCAATACTCCAAGTTCCGCCTATATCTCCTGATGTAGTAAAAGCATAACTTCCATCAGCAATACAAATATCTTCTGCGGGTTCGTTATCGATTGTTGGATCAAGTACGGGGTCAACTACAAAGTCAAACGTACTATCAATAGGACAGGTTCCTGTAAAAGCGTAATTTATAGCAAACGTTCCTTCTCCAGAAACTGCTGGATCAAAGTTAGCTCCACTTACACCTGATCCACTCCAGGCTCCTCCTGCATCTCCAGTGGTTATTAGAGCAAAAGCCACATCATAACCACAAATTGTTCCGGGGTCTTGAATCGTTGGATTGTTTGGTTCTTGTACTACAATTTTTACTGTGCTGTCTACTGGACAGGTTGTTCCAAGTGTGTACTTAACTTCAAAAGTCCCTCCTTTTAAGGTTAAATCTCCAGTTACAACATCAATTGTTGCAGTTGGATCCACACTCCAAACGCCACCATTATCTCCTGAATTGTTAAATTGATAATTTTTTAATGAAACACAAACATCAGCTGCTGGTTCATTATCAATTGTGGGATCTAATATTGGTAAAATTCGAATTGAAACAGAATCGCTATCTGAACAAGCTCCACTTCCTAATGCATACTTTAAACTATAAACACCAGGTACTAATGCAGTAGGTACAAGTTGATTATTTGAAACAACTCCTCCTGAGATAAAAGGTGTTATTTTCCAAGATCCACTACCATCTCCTGAAGTTGTAGGCAGTAAAAAAGAGGTTAAATCATAAGGAGAAGCATTATTACAAAATATAGTATCCGGCAATGTTTTATCTACATCTACAATTATTTCACTAACTACTTCAATAGAATGAGTATCTGTTGTAAAGCAAGAACCTGGAGTAGTATAAACTACCTGGTATATACCTTTCCCTATCGAAGGTTCAAAGAGTCCTCCTGTTGTAATTAGAGCATTTCCTCCACCAAAATCTTGCCATGTACCTCCTGGTGTAGCAGCAGACATTAATGTCACAACTTTAGGATTGTCTGTTTGACAAAATGCGGATTCATTTGCTCCATCAATATCTGGAATATCTACTGTATCAATGGCTATTTCTAACCAAGTTGTATCTCCACATTGTGCATCGATTCCGTAAAAAATAGAATCGACCCCTGTTCCTCCTGCTAAAGTTGGATCAAATGTTCTGGATGAATCATTTACAACTCCTAAAGCTGCAACATCCCAACCTCCGAAGAAAACTCCGCCTGCTTGATTTGCATCAATTACTCCTGGCAAAGCATTTCCACAATAACTTTTCCCTCCTGTTAAACTTATTATTTCTTGTTTAACAACTGTGATTGTTAGGGAATCCCATACAAAACAAACACCTGGAGTCTTATATCTTATGGTATGAACTCCTGGGCCAGCTACTGTAGGATCAAACGTTCCTAATAAACCATCTACGATTCCTACTCCACTCCATGTTCCATTTGGTGTTGATAATGGGGATAACGTATAATCGAAAGGTGCATAACTCGAACAAACCTCTGTTACCGTATCTATTTCAGCTACTTCCATTGGACTAATTCCGATCAGTAAAGTTGCAGTGTCTCCACAAACAAATGCATTGGCATCTATCATGTAGAAAATCGAATCTATTCCTAGTGTTACCACATTAGGGTCAAAGGTTAAAATTGAATCATTCTCGGTTTTACCGGTATCCCAACCTGCTGGCCAACTTGCACTGTTTTCCCATCTTCCTAATCCTAAGTGTAAATTACCAGTTGCAGAAAGTGCTGTTGATGCCCCACAGAATGGTAAAGCCAAACTATCAATACTTACTTCTACTCTTGGCTTAACTAAGATATGAACCGAATCAATTACCAAACAAGTGTTTGGTGATTGATAAGCAATCGTATGTATTCCAGCTCCAGCTGCTGCAGGATCAAAAGTTCCTAATACATCATCTGTAATTCCTGTCCCGCTCCAAGTCCCACCTGTTGTTGATGCACCTGATAAAGTATAATCAAAAGCGGCTTCATCTGCACAAACTGTGATGGCACTATCAATCTCTACTAAATCGATAGGATTTAAAGTTACTTCTATAAAAACCGTATCTCCACAAGCACCTGCTTTTCCGTACCAAATGGTATCAATTCCATCGGATGAATATAACTTCGGATCCCAATAACCATAATCGGCATCTACAATTCCTGTTCCACTTGTTGTCCAAAATGTTCCGCCACCAGGACTTACCAAAATAGTATCCTGATCAGCATTTAAACAGTATTCATTAGTGATGTGATCCATACTGTATTCGATATTGCTTGTTACCGTTACATAAGCTGTATCGCTATAACCACATGCTCCATCTGTTTTGAATACAACCATCACCTGACCATCTGTTAAGCCCGCTGGATCAAATAAACCTGAAGCATCAACATAACTTACTAAACCTAAACTATCAGACCATGTTCCTGTTATGGTTAAACCCGGGTTTAATTGTAATTGAATCGCCGGATCACTATTGCATAAACTTGGTAAGTTGATGATCTCGGTACTATCTAAAGTGTTAATCGTAACAACAACACTATCGCTATCACTACAAGCTCCATTAAAACCGTTCATTACATATTTAACTGTGTAATCACCAGCAGCTAAACCAGCAGGATCAAACAAACCTGTATTCGAAACAAATGCGTTATCTCCAATACTATCAACCCAATTACCTCCATCATCCGAAGAAACGGTCAATCTAAGTTGAAAAGCATTTGCACCTAAACACATAGAGGTATCAGGTGTTAAAACTTCAACATCAGGTTTTGGGTGAATAAGAATATCAATTGTATCTGCATTTGGACAATCACCGTCAGTTGTATACACAACTTGAATAGTTCCCGAATCGGTTAAATTAATTTCACCTGATGCTCCATCAATATTAGCATCAGTAGTAGCTAATAACGACCATCTACCTCCTGTTGGAGTTTCAGATGATAAGTTTAATATTGGATTTGCATCATCAACACAAAATGGACCTTGTCCATCAATAATGTCAGCAACATCTCTTGGGTTAACAGTTATAATTCGAACATTCGAATCAGGACATCCGTCTTTAGGTGCATCCGCGCCAAAGTAAACATCGTAACGAACTTCAATATTTCCATCATCGTTTAAACCAATGTTTAATATAGAATCATTTTCAATCGTACCAGGTCCAGAAACGATACTCCATTGACCATCTTGATATGTTGTATCTGTTAATAATGTATTTAAATCATACAGAGTATCCACACATAACTCATCAGCAAATAGCAAATTTGTGTCTCTACATTCACACTCTAATTCATATGCACAAATCCTTTTACGAGCAAAACAAGGGTTCATTTCATAAACTTCCCAGTCTTGTAAAATATTAGATTCTGAAACAGCAAGAATTCCATCCACATTTGAAAGTCCAGTACCATCAGCAATAGGAAAATAGCTCCCGCCAGTAATTTCAATTGAATAACCAAAACCTTGAGGTATTGCAAAATTCAACCCTGTTATCTTGGTATCACCCATTTTCTGCATTGCTACAGTAGCAGGACCAGCTATAGTTGCTCCTCCAAGCTTAACGACTATTGTAATATTATCAGAACCAGACGACCAGGACCCACCAGTCACAGTGAATCCATCAATTTTAATCGGTTTTAAAGCATTAAACTGATGATCGCCTGCAGCTCCACCTATTGCACCATACCCTTTATTACCAGAGTGTCCACCAAAGAATGGTCCATCAACTACACCGTCAGGTTCAACCCAAACACAAACACTATCTTTTACCAAAGTCTCTTCTAATGTAGTTCCTACACCCAATTCAGCACCACCAAATTCAGCGTTAAACCACTTATACTTACTTGTTTTTGAAGGATCACCCAAGGCAACAAATTCAGTAGTTTCTTCTGGACAAACAGAATCTGGAGATAACAAATCAACCTCCAATTCATCAATAACTACATAAGCAGTGTCAAACCTTTTTCTACCACAAACATCATTTACTTCCAATGTAACGGCATAAGTCCCAATTTCATTCCAAGTATTAGTCTCCGTCTTAGACCCCGACGATTTCACCGGTAAACCAGAAGTTGTAGAACCAGGGAAGAATTGCCATAACCTAACTTCAGGAGTTTGTTCTGTACCTGAAAAGGTATAAGAAAAATCAATCGGCTCACCTTTACATCCAGTTTGAAATTGAATATTCGCCACGTTAGAAACTAAAGAAGCGGGAATTGCAGGCATTCCCATAGCAATAATAGAGTTGGGTATTTTTACACCTTGAGGATCAAATGATGCAGAACCGTCAGGATCAGAAATCACACCTAAGTAGTTGTCTTTTGGAGTTCCATTCCAATCAGTCATTCCACCAATATAAATATTACCATCAGGAGCCATTTGCATTCCTCCAGCTCTTTGAACACTCATCGTTCCTATTTGAGTAAGCGATCCAAGTGTAGACCCTGTTAACCCTCCAGGTGAAACAGGTATTTTATAAATAGGTCTAGGTAAAAGTCCACCAGTAGTTCCAGTACTTACAAAAACATTTTTTCCGCTAGCTGAAAACTCAATACCATAGGCCTGAGTAATCGGACCAGCACTATTTTGATAATTGATATCTCCAGTTGATGCGTCAATGTCAAACATATAAACATTATCTCCATTACCTATTACAAATTGATTGTAACAACCATTCGACTTCATGAAGTTAATTACATTGGGATAAGCATCAGCACACTGAGTTTGATTAAAGGATGGTCCACCTCCGTCAATTGCTTGATCAAAAACAATCCCACCGTTCTCGATAGAATATCTAAAAAATTTATTTGAATTTCTTTCGTGATGATATAACCAAAACTCATCTAAAACCTCACCTGTAATAGCGTCAGTTTTAGGAATAATCATTTGTCCGTGGGCGATATTACTTGTTGGCAATGTTGTTTCACTTACGATCGTAATATTATTTCCTGTTATACCGTTAACTTTAACTCTAGTAAACCCTGGACTCCCAGAATTACAAGGTGTAGTACCATAAGGAACAGTTGTAACGTAATATTCATCGGTAGTTCCAGGAACTGGGATTATCATTGCTCCTTGAGAAGTTTCTCCAGCATTATCGGAAGAATGTGTTGATCCTCTTTTTGCTAAATCAGCAGAGTAAATATCGTTCCCACTTACAGCAAAAAGAAAATTTCCATCATCATCAGAAATGGTCGCTGCCATTTCCATTAAACCAGCAGATCCATCTACCCCTGTAATTCCTGCAATTACAGTTGGTGGATTTGATGTAAAATCTAAACCGGCATTTTCCCCAAAATACCAAACATCAGCTCCTTGTGCATTAACCCCCAAGTAGACAGTTGTCAAACAAATCCATATTATTATCTTTTTCATCGCTATTGAAAATTTCAAATCTATTTGTATAACAATCAATCCATTCAATTGTTACACGAATTTATTATGTAAAAATACATTTTTAGAAAAGTTGAAATGACAAATTATTAAACAGTTATTAAAAATAAATAATGGAAAAAACCGAATTGATTGAATTCGAAAAAATCCTTAACTAAAGCATCTCCTATTTTCATCACTTCATCAATATCCAAATACTTCTCCAATTTTAATTTATCAGCTGAGATCTCAGTAATGTAATATCTCATTCTAAAGCTTCTTAAGCTCAGTTAATAATTATCTATGTAAATCGAGGATAAAAAAAACCGTTTTTAATCCTTCCAGCAACACCTATTGGATTGCTGAAAAGATAACAAATACAATTATCATGTGCGATTAGAGGTGAAAACCTCATTAATTAAATGATATTAGAAACATTATTACGATCAAGTTGCCCTACGATTTTTATATTTTCAGGCGTGCATTTGCACCTGCAGACTGGTCAACAAAAATCTCTTTTTGAAACTTATAATACCCCGAAACCCCAATCATTGCAGCATTATCAGTACAAAATTCAAAATCAGGAATAAAAACTTTCCAACCTCTTTTTTTCTTTTCTAATAATCTACTTCTTAATTCGGAATTAGCTGAAACACCACCAGCAATAGCAACATTTTTAATACCTGTTTTCTTTGAAGCTAATTCTAATTTCTTCATCAAAATGTCTACTATCGTCTTCTGAACTGACGCAGATATATCACATAAATTATTTAAAACAAAATTTTCATCTTGTCTGACCTCTTTTTGTAAAAACCTTAAAACATTCGTTTTTAAACCACTAAAACTAAACTCTAATTCCCCCACTTTAGGATGTGAAAACGAGTACGCTTCAGGATTACCTTCCTTCGCGTATTTATCAATCAAAGGACCACCAGGATATGGTAATTCCATTATTTTAGAAATCTTATCAAAAGCTTCTCCAGCAGCGTCATCAATTGTTTCACCAATAACTTCCATTTCTAATGCTGATTTAACAACAACCAGTTGAGTATGGCCACCTGATACTGTTAAACACAAAAAAGGAAAATCTGGAGTTCCGTTTTCATCTTCAATCATGTGGGCAAGAATATGCGCTTCCATATGGTTTACTTCAATCAAAGGAATGCCCAATGCTAACCCAAGCGATTTAGAAAACGAAACACCAACAAGTAAAGACCCCAATAACCCAGGTCCTCTTGTGAAAGCGATAGCATCTAAATCCGATTTTTTTAAACCAGATTTTTTAATTGCTGCATCTACAACAGGTATGATATTTTTTTGATGAGCCCTCGAAGCCAACTCAGGCACAACGCCACCAAATTCCTCATGAATCTTTTGGGTTGCAACCTCATTACTCAATACCACTCTGCCTTTTAAAACAGCTGCAGAGGTATCATCACAAGATGATTCAATAGCTAAGATGACAGGTTCCTTCTCCAATCTAATACAATTATGAGTTCCAAATTTCCCAAGCTTTTTCAGCTTGTAACTTTAACATCCCTAAACCATTTTGTGTATTGGCACCTTGTTCTGCACCTTTTTTCATAAAAAGTGTTTCACCAGGGTTGTAAATAAGGTCGTACAATAAATTATCCTCCGTTAAATGTTCGTAGGGAATATCAGGACAAACATCAACCTTTGGATGCATTCCAAGTGGTGTTGAGTTTACAATAACTGGGAAATTCTTTACAGCAACATCATTTATTTCATTGTATGATCTCTCTGAATCACTTTCCGGATTTCGAGAAACGTATAAAACGTCTAATCCTATTTTCTTTAAAACATACTCCACCGCTTTCGCAGCCCCACCAGTGCCTAAAATCAAGGCTTTATAGTGATTCATTTTAAGTAATGGCTTAAGGGTTTCCTTAAAGCCATAGATATCAGTATTGTAGCCTTTTAATTTAACGCCATCAGCAGTACGAATAACTTTAATGGTGTTTACAGCACCAATTTCGCGCGCTTCATCATCCAATTCATCCAGAAAAGGAATGATTTTTTCTTTGTATGGAATCGTAACGTTTAGACCAACAATTTCAGGATTGTTTTTAATAACATCCGTAAATTCTTCTATCGTTGGGATTTCAAAATTCTCGTAAGTAAAACCTTCAATATTTTCATTCTTAAATTTTTCGGCAAAGTATTTTGCCGAAAACGAATGCGTTAATGGGTATCCAAGTAATCCTAATTTCTTATTGTTCATTTTTAAACTTATTTCCAACAATTTCTAAACCATATACGATTGCAAAACCTAGTACAGCAAAACCTATTGCATAAGGTAAAAAGCTTTCCATACCATACATCTCCTCAAATGAATCGGGACTCAAATTACCTGTTACGGTGGGAATTATTTCACCCTCAGAGTTTGTTCTTGTATCCAACACCTCTTTCCAAGGCCAAATTTTATTTAATGACCCAATCATGAAACCTGTTAAAGTTGCCAACGTTAATTTCTCATGGTTTTTAAATAGCCACGAAAGCACTCTCGAAAACGTAAGTAAACCAACTAAACAGCCAATCGCAAAAATACCAATTGGTAAGCCAACAGTAACTAATTCACTGTACTCACCAGCTTTTATTACTTCTATTAAGTTTTTAATTCCTCCAATAACCGGTTTGTAAGCTCCCAAAAGCACTAAAATAAAACTTCCTGAAATCCCTGGTAAGATCATTGCCGAAATAGCAAGTGCACCTGCAAAAAACAAAAAGAAAACACTATTAGAATCTTCTGACACACTCGCTATCGTAATGTAATATGCTAATGCACCTCCTAATAGTAAGCCAAGTATATCTTTAAGCGTCCAGCCTTTAACTTGTTTTGCGATATAGATTATTGACGCGATTATTAATCCAAAAAAGAAACTCCACAATCCAATTTTCTCACCTGTTTGCCCCTCTTGCTCTAGTATTCCTGAAATTAAACTAGCAAGGGATATAATGCTTGTAAATATCCCAGCAAATAAAGCCAATAAAAACTGACCGTTAATTCGTTTCCAAACAGCAACTAATCCTTCTGATTTGATTGCTTTAAGGTTTTTAATATTGAACGCTTTTATTGTTTCCAACAACTCTTCATAAATCCCCGAAATAAATGCAATTGTACCACCTGAAACACCAGGCACAACATCTGCTGCTCCCATTGCCATTCCTCGGAAATAAATCCCAAAAAAACCTAATACGTTTCTTTTTTTTGTCTCCATCTAAATAAAGTAAAAGCCCTCTCAGTTAAGAGACGGCTTTAATATTTCTAATAAAAAAATGCTTTTCTAATACTGGTCCATTTCTGGGTCAATCTCATCAGCCCATGCTAAAATTCCACCTTCAAGGTTAGATAAATTATCATATCCGAAGTTTTGCTCTAAAGCACTAATAACATTCGCTGATCTTTTTCCACTTTTACAATGAATAATTACAGGCTTATCTTTTGGGATTTCTTGATATCTTGTCATGATTTGACTCATTGGGATTTCAAGTCCACCTAATGAACAAATATCAAATTCGTTTTGTTCTCTAACATCAACCAAAACAAAATCTTCTTTATTATCTATTTTCTCTTTTAATTCATCTACTGAAACCTCTTGCATAGTCGCTTATTTTACTAAAAAATATAATTAATCTCGATATAAATCAATCAAGTCTAATACGTTTTGATTGTTTTTTGCTTCTGGGTAATATATAAAGACTCTTTCATAATCTTTGTAATCTATCGTTAAAGCCAATTCAAATGTTTGGTAAGCCATTTGAAATTTACCCGCTCTTAAAAGAAAAGCCACTTTATAATAGAGCAATATTGAATTATTTGAAAACCTCTCACTTCCATCATCAATAGCTTCTTTTAAAAGATTTTGATCCAAGTGTCGCTCAATTAAAAGCAAATAATCCATAAATAATGAAATATCTGTTTGATCAAGTTCAACAGCGCTTTTCATAGAATTCAAACTATCTTCTATGTAACCAAGCTTCTCTTCAATTTCCGAAGCTGTATACCAAAAATCAGGATCAGCGTTTTCTAATTCAAGTGCTTTTTTTATCGATACATAAGCTTCGTTTGATCTTCCTAACCCATCTAAACAAATAGCAATCCCAAGCCAAGCTTCTGGGTATTCTTCATTTTCACTCAAGGCTTTTTTGTAGAACGACATTGCCTGGTCAAAATCTTTCAACCGCTCGTAACACTCACCGATATAACCATAAGTCATAAAACTTGGTGACTCAAACTCATAAGACTCTTTATAAACTGCAATGGCAGCCTCGTAATCACCAGAACTTGCCAATGCGTTAGCCTTATTAAAATAGGCAGAAGAAAATTCTGGATTTATCGCTAAAGCATAATCATAACAATCGGCTGCTTTAACCCACTCTTCTAATTTACAATGGGCTCCAGCTAAATTAAACCAAAGCGATTCTGAGTATGGAGATAAATCAATAAGTTGGTTGTAAAATTGTATAGCTTCAGTAAAAGAAGTCATACATTCAAAGCACATATTTAATTCGAATAATGCAGATTCATGCTCTGGGTTTTCTCTCAAACAATTTTTATAATACTTAATTGCTTCATCATATTCTAAATTTCGCTGGTATTCAGATGCTATGAAATAATATACTTCATCTTTAAATTCGGCATGATCCAATGACATTTTAAAGCATTTTATCGCCTTATCTGTCATTTTCAACTTACTTAAAACAGTACCTTTCACTATTAATAAATCGATATTGTAAGGTTCGAACAACTCAACTTCTTCAATTAGCTTTAAGGACTCTTTGTATTGAAGGTTACCAACTAGTACTTGTGCCTTTAATATTTTTAATTCCGAATTGGTAGGATGTAAATTAAGTGCATAGTCTACAACGTCTTGCGATTGTTCAAACTCACCTCTCAATAAATAGTATTCAACAATGTCTTTTAACTCCTCACTATCAAAATAATATTGCTCCTGGTTTTTAACCATACTCTTAAAGCGATTCACAGCGGTAATTACTTCTCTGTGGTTATCTGAAGATTCAAAAAATTCCATAGTTTAGCTTCTACCTATAAATCTGCCGAAATATTACGTACAGAACAAACAACTTTAACTATTATTATTCACAATTTTTCGTTTAAAATTTTTAAAAAGCAATAAAACACCTGATAAACAGCAAGTTATAAGCTAATAACTTTTATCGTTGAAAACTTGAATATTTTCTAAGGTTACTTTTTATTAATTTCCGTAAATAAAAAACAACCATTGTGACTTTAATAAAATCGATTTCTGGAATTAGAGGTACTATTGGAGGCAAGCCTGGAGAAGGTTTAAGTCCATTAGACGTAGTTAAGTTTACAAGCGCCTATGGTGAGTGGATTAAAAAACAAGCATCGGGGAAAATCAAAATCGTAGTTGGGAGAGATGCAAGAATAAGTGGCTTAATGATTGAAAACTTAGTCATCTCTACTTTAATAGGTTTAGGTATTGATGTTGTCAACTTAGGATTATCTACTACTCCAACTGTTGAAATTGCTGTTCCTATGGAAAATGCAAATGGAGGAATAATCCTAACGGCATCTCATAATCCTAAACAATGGAACGCATTAAAGCTTTTAAACGGCAAAGGTGAATTCATCTCAGGTGAAGATGGACAAGAACTTTTAACAATTGCCGATCAAGAAGATTTCAACTATGCTGATGTTGACGATTTAGGAGTCATTACAACAAATGATAAATATTTTGATATTCATATCAAAGAGATATTGGATCATGAACTAGTAGATGTTGAAGCGATTAAAGCTGCGAAGTTTAAAGTTGCTATCGATGCTGTTAATTCAACTGGAGGACTTTGTCTTCCTCCACTATTAAGAGCTTTAGGAGTTGAAGAAATTTATGAGTTATATTGTGAACCAAATGGTCAGTTCCCACACAATCCAGAGCCTTTACCAGAAAATTTAACTGAAATTTCAAAAACGGTTGTTGAGAATAAAGCTGATATCGGTATTGTTGTTGATCCTGATGTTGATCGTTTAGCATTAGTTTGTGAAGACGGAAGCATGTTTGGAGAAGAATATACTTTAGTTGCTGTTGCCGATTACGTGTTATCTAAACGAAAAGGAAATACAGTTTCTAATATGTCAAGCACCCGAGCATTAAGAGACATTACCGAAAAAGCTGGAGGTGAATATTTTGCTTCTGCAGTTGGTGAAGTAAACGTTGTAAACCAAATGAAAGCAAAGAATGCTGTTATTGGTGGAGAAGGCAATGGTGGTGTTATTTTTCCTGATTTACATTATGGACGCGATTCTTTAATTGGGATTGCATTGATATTGTCGCACATGGCGCAAACTGGGAAATCAGCTAAAACTTTAAGAGTTGGTTACCCTCAATACCATATCAGCAAGAATAAGATTGAATTAACACCAGAAATTGATGTTGATTTGATTCTTGAAAAAATGGAAGAAAAATATGCAAATGAAAATGTTAACACCATCGATGGTGTTAAAATTGATTTTGCTGAAGAATGGGTTCACTTGAGAAAATCAAACACTGAACCTATAATTCGAATATATTCAGAAAGTGCAAATGAAGAGAAGGCTGAACAATTAGCTCAAAAAATCATTTCTGAAATAAAAGAAATTATCGCATAGTTTAACTTAGCCATGCAAAAAATATATTTGGATAACGCTGCAGCAACTCCCTTATCGAAAGAAGTAGTTCGTGTTATGCATGAATCCCTCTTAAATGATCTTGGAAATCCCTCTTCTATTCATTCATTTGGAAGAAGTGTTCGGGCTAAAATAGAAATGGCTCGGAAAAATATTGCAAATGCGATCAAGGCTCAACCGAGTGAAATTATTTTCACATCAGGAGGAACCGAAGCTAATAATATGGTTTTTAATTGTGCC
Source organism: uncultured Flavobacteriales bacterium (assembly GCA_905182585.1). Lineage (GTDB taxonomy): Bacteria > Bacteroidota > Bacteroidia > Flavobacteriales_C. The sequence goes on along the minus strand of CAJJCC010000027.1, from coordinate 6,286 downwards.
ATTAAAGATCTTCAAATTCAAAGAATAATCACTTGTGAAACTGAACATTCTGCGGTTTTAAATCCTGTATTTAAACTTCCTAAAGGTGTTGAATTTGAATACGTTGACATCTCCGATTCTGGAACGATAAACTTAGTACATTTAGAAGAACTGTTATCGAAATCTGCGAAGAAGACCTTAGTGTCAATTATGCATATCAATAATGAAACTGGTTTAATTAGTCCAATTTCAGTAATAAACGAAATCTGTAAAAGAAATCAAGCTTTGTTTCATTCTGATACGGTTCAAAGCATTGCATACTTTGACTTTAATTTAAAAGAAGTTGATATTGATTTCGTGACTTGCTCTGGTCATAAGTTTCACGGACCTAAAGGGGTTGGGTTCTTATACGTTAATCAGAAGCACAGTATTACTCCTTTTATTAACGGAGGAAGCCAGGAAAAAGGACTTAGAGGTGGAACTGAGAATGTAACTTCAATTTTGGGTATGGAAAAAGCTTTAATGACGATCAAGGCTGATTTACCTGAAATTACAAAGCATTTACATCATTTAAAATCGCAATTATTCTTTCAGTTAAAATCCGAAGGCCTAGAGTATAAGATTAACGGAGACGAGCATAACTCCTCTCCTGCTATTACTAACCTTTCTTTTCAAACCGAAAAAGATGTTTCGATGTTACTTTTTAACTTGGACCTCGAAGGAATTGCGATAAGTGGCGGAAGCGCATGTACTTCGGGTAGTAATAAAGGCTCACATGTTTTAAAGGCAATGGGCGTTTCTATGAATAATCCTGCAATTAGAATTTCATTTTCTAAGTACAATACGGCAGTTGATATAAAACGCTTGGTTAACGTATTAAAAAAACTCTTGACGAAATAAGTATGAAAGAAAAAGCGATTGAATTAATCAATAAAGTTCATTCATCTGACCCCAAAGGAGAGGCGTTACTTTATGCAAATCAATGTTTTGAATGGTTAGCGAAAATTAATTCTAACTATACAGAAGAGCAAGAAATGGCTGCTAGATGTCAGCACTTTAAAAGATGGGAAATACCTAGAAGTGATTTCCCAGTTGGAAAAAAAGGGTATTACCAATGGAGAATTGGATTATACCAATACCAAGCAGATAAGGCTGGAGAGGTATTGTTATCTGTAGGTTATTCAGTTGACTTTGTATCCATTGTAAAGTCAATGATTTCAAAGAAAGATTTAAGAAATAATGCTAACTCTCAACTTATTGAAGACGTTGCTTGTTTAGTGTTTTTGAATTACCATATTCAACCTTTTGCTTCCTCAAAAGATTACACTGAAGAAAAATGGATTAAAATAATTCAGAAAACTTGGGGTAAAATGTCAGAGAAAGCACATAAATTTGCTTTAGAAATTAATTACGATGCCGCTATTTTAGATTTAATTAAAAAGGCACTTGCATAAAATAAAATCATGATTCAACGAAAACAATCTTTATACTTATTACTTGCTGCAGGAATACAAACTTATTTTGCTTTTGGAACATATTTTAAATACACTGCTGATGGTATGACATTTTCATTAACGGGTTCGGGAACAATTAATTTTGAGAACGAACAAATTCAAGGAAATGATAAAACCTTGATTTTATCATTAATCGTAGCTGCTTTGGCCGTTGTTTCAATTTTCATGTTTAAGAAAAGAAAGCAACAACAAAAAATAACGAAGATTGGTGTATTGTTTACGTTTGTTGAAATGATTTTTTTAGTAATGTCTTATTTAAATATTCAAGACCTAAACCCTACCTCTATTTCATTCGGAATTCCAATTTTTGTATTACCAATATCTACCGTTTTATTTTTGTTAGCGGGTAAGGCTATTAAAAAAGACGACGACTTGGTTAAATCTGTAGACCGAATCAGATAAAAGGCATTTAAATTTGTTCCTAAATTAATTTAGTAAATTTTCACTAGTGTTTTAAACACAGTACTTTTTATAAAAAATCACCAATTTATACATTCAGCTAAGAATTTATTCATATTATTGTAGTAGAAATCGTTCAGCAAATTCTTGCAGATAAATTTCCTCAATTTTTTTCATTTGAAATTATCACCCAACAAATATATATATGTATAGCATTTTGGATTTAAACAAAAAGCTTGTTGCTGACCTTCGTCAGATTGCAACTGTTTTGGAAGTTAAAGGAACAGAAAAACTAAAAAAGGCCGAATTAGTTGAGTCTATTTTAGATGTGCAAAACAAACAAAAAATTGCCGGCACTACTGATTCTGAACAAGATGAAATTCAAAAAAGAAAAAGAGTTCGCGTAAAAAAAGAAGGTGTTAAAAATACAAAAGAAGCTCCTGCTGAAACAGAAACTCTTGACCCTATTCAAAAAGAGGAAGTTCAAGTTCAAGTTGAAGAAAAACCAGACGAGAAGTTTGTTGAAAAAACAGAAGTAAAAGCCGTTCAAAGAAATTCTGAGAGACCAGTAAAACAAGATCGAAAAGATAACGATCGTCCTGTTAGAGCTGAAAGACCGGCTAGAGCTGAGCGACCTGAAAGAAAGGAACGTAATGATCGTCCAGATAGAACAGAAAGACCAGAGAGAGCTGAAAATAAACCAGAAAGAAGGGAAGATAAACGAAGGGAAGACAGACCGACTCCCAACGAGAATAGAAGACAATCCGAACCAGCATATAATTTTGATGGAATTGTAGATAGTGAAGGTGTTTTAGAAACGATGCCCGATGGTTATGGTTTCTTAAGATCATCTGATTTCAACTATTTATCTTCTCCAGATGATATTTATGTATCTCAAACTCAAATCAAATTATTTGGTTTGAAAACTGGAGATACAGTTATTGGAACAATAAGACCTCCGAAAGAAGGTGAAAAATATTTCCCTCTTGTTAAAGTCGTAGAAATAAATGGAAGAGAGCCCGATGTTGTAAGAGACAGAGTTCCTTTCGACTACCTCACTCCTCTTTTCCCAGAAGAAAAGTTCACTTTAGTAAAAGGTACAAAACAGTCTATCTCGATGAGAATTTTAGATATGTTTGCTCCAATTGGTAAAGGACAAAGAGGGTTAATCGTATCTCAACCTAAATCAGGTAAAACAATGTTATTGAAGGAAGTAGCGAATTCTATCGCTGAAAACCATCCTGAAGTTTACATGATTGTTTTATTAATTGATGAAAGACCTGAAGAAGTTACAGATATGGCAAGATCAGTAAATGCAGAAGTTGTTGCTTCGACATTTGATGAACCAGCAGATAAGCATGTAAAAGTTGCCAATCTTGTTTTAGAGAAAGCAAAAAGAATGACGGAATGTGGTCATGATGTTGTAATTCTTTTAGATTCGATCACCCGTTTAGCGAGAGCATACAATACAGTTTCACCAGCATCTGGAAAAGTACTTTCTGGAGGGGTTGATGCAAATGCACTACACAAACCAAAAAGATTCTTTGGAGCTGCTCGTAACATCGAAAACGGTGGTTCTTTAACAATTTTAGCTACTGCTTTAGTTGATACAGGATCTAAAATGGATGAAGTAATCTTTGAAGAATTCAAAGGTACTGGTAACATGGAGCTTCAATTGGATAGAAAATTAGCGAATAAGCGTTTATATCCAGCAATTGACCTTAACTTATCTTCTACTAGAAGAGATGATATGTTAATCGCACCACATGCAATTAAGAGAATATGGGGATTAAGAAAATTCTTAGCAGACATGACTCCACAAGAAGCAATGGAATTTTTACAAGAAAGAGTTCGTCATACTAAAAACAACGATGAATTCTTAATTTCAATGAATAGTTAGATTTTTTTTACAAAGTATTGTTAAAAGGTTGTTTCGAAAGAAGCAACCTTTTTTGTTTTTATACCCTAAATTTGATTTAATCTATTCGCACCATCCATGAAAAAGTTAAAGTTAATTCCTGCAGCAGTATTTGTACTTTTGGTAATTACTTACTTATCTATTTATTCGTCGTATAATGATGAATCTATTTACGAAGGCATAGAAACTGGAGACTTGATTGATTATGCACAACTTAAAGAAGTTGACCAAATTAAAATTATTGGATTGCCGCAAGACAGCGTTGTTGTAAAATCTGACTTTACAGATGAGGGAAAAGAGATATTATCAAATATTGATCAGACAACCTACATCGCATTTCAAAACATAAGCAGTCAAATGGCTGCCGTAAGTGAAAAGCTATATTATTTAAAGAGATTAATTCTATTGGTTTTTTTGTTCACAACAACAATGGTTGCGTTCAAGCATAAATTCAAATACAATATTACGTTTCAAAAAGCACTTTTCGAAAACGTCAAAACAAGCTTACTCTTTGTCTTATTTGCGCTTACTTCCTTATTGATTACACAGTCAGCTCTAGGGACAGTAAGATCAAGTGGTCAAATGGTTCAAATCTTCTTAAGCGAAGGTGTGAAAACACTAAAGTATGCACTATTGTACTCTGTATTCATTTCTGCATTCATTTACTTCCATCCTCAAAATATTCATTGGCACAAAAAAAGAGTAGCGCGTAAGGAAGCTAAAGATGTTAAATAAGACGCTTAAAACTTACGATTAATAGTTCTATTTAAATATTTAATCGAAGATTTTTACGGTTTTACCTATAATTTAGATAGATTAAACCTTTTTAGTGAGAAAAATTATTCTATATTGCAGTGTGAAAGAAAATGATATTTTCAACAACACTAAAAGTAATATTATGGATAACAATGAAAATAGAGAGAGAAGGGACGAAATTTTTTCAAAAGCGGTAAGAGCTGGAAAAAGAACCTATTTCTTTGATGTAAAAGCAACAAAAGCTGATGATTACTATTTAACTGTTACTGAAAGTAAAAAGAAGTTTACAGAGGATGGAAAATTCCATTTCGAAAAACATAAATTATTCCTTTACAAAGAAGACTTTGAAAAGTTTGCTCTTGGTTTATATGAAGCAATCGATTATATTCAAAAAGAAAAAGGGGTTTATGAAGGTTATGAAGAGTCTCAAGAAGTAAAAGAAACAAATTCTAAATACTCAACTAAAGTTAAATTTGACGATTTAGTATAATTCAACTCAATAAAATACTTTAAGCTATCCCGTACACCGAGATAGCTTTTTTTATGCCTAAATTTGAACCATGTCAGCTATAATGAATTTCGCAATATTTCCAATTAATAAAGGTGATCACATTGGTGAATATGTAAGTAAAGTTGTTGAACACATAAAAAGTACAGGCTTCAATTTTGAGTTCACCCCTATGGGAACTATAATCGAAGCTGCAACTGTACCGGAACTTTTAAACATAGTTGAACAAGCATACGAAATTATGGATCCAATATCCGATCGTATTTACTGCGTAATGAACATGGATTACAATAAGAATAAAACCAATTTGATTAAATCAAAAAGAGAATCGGTTGAGAAAAGAATTGGAAAAGTTTAATTATGTTTTTCATCTTATCTAAAACACTTGCTTTTTTAACATCTCCTTTCACATATTTATTTGGTTTAATAGTTTGGATTTTAATTACAAAAAAAGACAAACGGAGAAAAAAATTAATTAAAATTGTTTTCTTTTTTCTTTTCATTTTTGGAAATAACTTCATTTTAGATGAGTTTGTAAGATTATGGGAGCCTGCAGTTGAGAAATTAGAATATTCAGAATATGATATTGGAATTGTTCTTGGTGGAATGATTAATTATGACGCGTCCAATGATATAATAAGGTTTAACTCTAGTGCAGACAGACTTTTACAGGCTCTTCCCCTTCTGAAAAACGGTACAATTGAAACTTTACTTTTTAGTGGAGGCAGCGGTGATATATATCACCCTGAAAATAAAGAGTCGTTAATACTTAAGCGGTATTTAAAAACAATAAATATCAAAACTGAAAATTGGATTTTTGAAACTAAATCAAGAAATACTTACGAAAACGCTTTATTTTCGAAAAATAAGCTCAAAGAAATTTATGGTGATTTTAGCAATAAGAAAATACTGCTAATTACTTCTTCAAGACATATGAGAAGATCAATAAGTTGCTTTGAAGCCCAAGGAATTGAAGTTAATTATTTATCAACTAACAGGTATGTTGGTGATAGAAAGTTTGAATTTGAACACTGTTTGATTCCTTCTATTGAAGTCCTCGCTTCCTGGAATCATTTACTACATGAATTATGTGGTTATTTCAGCTATTGGTTAACAGGTAAAATTTAAGTCTCTTAATTTTTTTTACAGGAATAACAAAACTAAAAAGAAACCATGTTGCCTTGATGAAACAAAACGTCTTTTAAAACAATT
>CAJJCC010000026.1 GCA_905182585.1 uncultured Flavobacteriales bacterium | reverse complement strand
TTCGAATTCTTAAATCTTTATAACCATACACAACCGTTGCATCGGAACCTAAGGGTGCGTAACGATCGCTTTCGTTTTCGTAAATATCAACCGAATGGTGGTGTCGTTCAACTATTGCTAAGCCAGCTTCTAAAGAGGCGTGGTAAATTATGCCGGATAACTGACAGAGTCCTCCGCCGGTTGAAGGGCTTAGTTTTCCGTTAATGATAGTACGACTTTTAGCAAACCCGTTTCTTAAATTGGGAGCGCCTACGGTTTTCCAAAAGGAAAATATTTCTTGCGGTTGAATAACGATTGATTGTATTTTTTGAGCGCCTAACGTAAGGTTATTTACTTTGGATTCTAACGTTTCGGAAGGTTTTACTTCTTGTGTTTTTTGCAGACTAAAATTCAGCTTTTCGTCTGTTGTAATTGATTTCGCAAATCGGTCGTTTTTAAAGTCAATAAAGTCTGTCATTCCCCGCTTAAAACGGCTTAAGTTTCTTTTAAAAAATGGAGGAATTAGTTGTTTCATTTTTTGCGAAGGGTAAATATAAGGTGAGAAGAAAATTGCTTGAAAATACTTTTACAAAGGAAATTATCGAGCTTTAAAATATGTTTCCGAAGCTTGGTTGGAAAACGATGAATAGGAAAAAAAGCAATTCCTCTACAGTTCACGAATTCCCAATTGTCTTTAATTATTTCACGAATATCAGATGTGCTTATTTGCGTTCCGCCGTGCCAAGAAGTTGCTTTATATCTCGTGATTTTTCGTCGGGTTTTGGAAGGGAAATCAAACGTAAACGTTCCGCCTTTTTCGAGTGTTCTTAAAACGTCGTTTAAAATTTGGGAGAAGTGATTTACCTCCAAATGCATAAATAGGTGAAAGGAGTATACTTGCTTTAAAAACGAATCTTCAAAAGGTAAACTTTCGCCTTTGCCTACTTGCAGGTTGTGATTCGGGTATTTTGCTTTCGCAACATCAATCATATTTGGACTGTTGTCAACGCCATATTTTGCAAACTCAAGTAAGCGTCCGGTTCCGCAAGCAAGATCGAGAGTTTGGTTTGTATTGGTTTGATTTATCGTTTCGTTGAGGTAGCTAATTTCCTGTTGGTGAATGAATTTTCCGTAGGAATTTGCAAAGCGATTTTCATCGTAAGTTGCCGCCAATTTGTTGTAATATATAGAGATGCTTTCCAATTGTAAATTTTAGGTAAGTTCAAGTTAAATTAAAATATCGCTGCAATAACTACTAGTTATTATTTGACGACTTGTATTGATTATTTGTTGCTATGAAAGTAATCTAACAATGTTATTTCGTGAAGTAACCAGGGACAACTTAAGTGAAAGAAAGAATAAAACAGCCAAACCTAAAAAGATCGGATTACCAACAGATAACAATCCCGCATAAAGAATAATTCCGATAATAACGCAAAAGTAGGGAAGTGTAAAATGTGAGATGATTTTAAGTTCAGATCCCTTTTTTGTGATGTCGGTAGAAACCCAATTTGTAAATCCAGAACCTGGAATTATGGTGAATGCTTTTTTAAGACTTAAGTTGTTTTTTTCACCGTTTGTAACGTTGAATTCCTTGGATAATAGTCCGTTAATTTTGGTTAACGACATATTGGATTCAACTGTCTTTGTATTCGTTAGGGCTATTATTTTGGATATGAATTTCAAAGCTTAGCGGTTTAGTTTTCGTGTATTTTCAATTCGGATTGCTCTAACTCCTAAAACGTCCAATATTAATCCAATCCACGATATTTCAACTACCCTACAAAGTAAGGGAGGCTTGATCTGTGACGTTGAATTGATGGTTTTAGTATGTCCAATAGTTAAGCTTTCTATTGAAATCTGGGCGGTAATTAAATCGTGTAAAATTTCATAAGTCAAAACGAGTATGATTTTAAGAAATTGAAACACGAACGAACTAAGCTCCAATTTTTTCGCCCATTAAAACAGCTGTTTCAATTCTGTTTTTGGTGTTTTCTAAAAGGTCAGAATCTATCTTCACTTTTGTTTTGTCTACGAGCATAACTACTGTAGAGCCTCCAAAAGCAAAGTAACCCATTTCAGAACCTCTTTCTATTTGAGTATTGGGCATAAATGTTTCCAGAATACTTCCTACCATTGTCGCGCCAACTGGAGCAAGCAAAACATCTCCTTTATCGGCTGTTTTAAGTGTACAGTGCTCGCGTTTGTTTTCACAAAATACGGTTGCAAAATTACCTGCAAGGGCATAAGGCGAAACAGAGTAGTAACTTCCTTTAACTTTAGTAACATCCGACACTTTTCCTGCATACGGGAAATGGAATCGGTGATAGTCGTTAGGCGCTAATCGTAAAATGATCAAGGCATCATTTTTATGCTTTTCGGCTAACACTTCACTATTTAAAAACTCAGATAATGTAAATTTTCTCCCTTTTACAAAAAAATTGTGTACGTCGTTAGGGGCTTCGAAAGCTAACAATTTTCCATCTCCAGGAGATACAAACCCTTCGCCAATTGGACGAGCACTTGATTTAAGTTTGCGGTAAAAAAAGTCGTTAAATGAAGTGAATTCTGAAATGGATTTAACCGATTCAGACATGTCGATGTTCATTTGACGTACAAAGTTTTCGATTTTCTTAGTAGAGCCTTTTTTGTACATTCTTTTGCCAACGTACGAAGAAACGATTTTACGTTTTGCCAATGGTAAAATTGCCGTTTTTCCAAATGGGTTATCGTACAAGAATTTTAACAATCCTTCTGCAGGTGGGTTTTCAACAACCATCTCCCCTGTTTTTCTATCTATAAACTTTATCTCCACAAACTTGATATATTAAACAAAATTACGACATTAATTCAGCTACCCAAATTCAAAGTTCAAATTGGTTAATATTAAAGATTAAATCTTTAACCATTGCTTACTCAGATTTTAAATTTGGCCATTTTATTTGTTAAGCCATTACAGCTTATTCTTTAATTTAAACGAAGTACTGATATAAGGAGTTTTTTTATGGTTGGAGTGAGTTTAAACTCACCCATTCATGCTCTATATCGGTCATAAGTAAAGCGTTATCGAATTTTACCGAACCTTTTGGAAAAACAGTTTCATTTTCAAAAAAGCTTGACTGTACACTTTCAACATTTAATAGCGCAACCTTCCACTTGTTTACCTTTAATTGAAGTCCGTCATATTTACCCTTACCGGGAGAGTAGCCAATATCTCCATTTTCAAAAAATTCGGAAACACACTCCATGTCCTCAAAAACGCTTTCCGAATTCCAAGTATTTGTTTTATTTGCCTTAATGTTAAGCGATGTATCGTCGTCACTTTTAAAACCCACTTCGTAATTCCCTTCCCATTCGTTTACGGTGAATTGGGCGTAATGATGAATACCAGGGAAAACTCTACCTCCAACTAAGGCATTTATTTTAGAAGATGTATCTCTGCGAGGAATGTAAACGCCTTCCATTAATTTGCCGTTCTCTTCCCATTCTACGGCTATCCGATGCGCTCCGTTTTCCGAAGAAATTCCAATTTGTTTTGGTAAACCTTTGGGGCGAATATCTTTTAATCTAATTAAACAAATCCCAGCAATTCCTTTTCCTTTTACCAACTTGGGTTTAAAAGGACGGGGTAGAAACCTAGCTAAAACGTCTGCATCAACTTGATAGTTAATTAGAATGCGACGGTCTATAATTCCTTTGATTTTAGGGATTTTCATAGTTTTTTCTTTTTAAACTCAGTTTATTTTAAGCAATTATGAAGGTAGTACCTTTGGTTGCAGTTATGTTGAGGAACGGCTTAAATTATGCCTTTTCAAGCGTGTTTAGAAGATTTATAAAAGTTGCAGGCGGCTTGAAACTTAAACCGCCTTCTTTGTTAAATTCATACGGGATCTTCGTAAAAGTGTTGTTATAATACCAAAACAATTTATTGGTGAGCGAATCAGGTCCTTCTTGGTTCATAGCATAAGTGGCTTGCGCTAATCCATTCATAGCGTCAGCAACTTCTAGGTTTTCAATGGGGTAAATAAGAATTGAGTGCCGATGTGGTAGTCCAATAATAGAGACTTTACTTCCAACTAACCCTGGTTTTTCATCTAAATAAAAAACAATATTTGGCGTGAAAAAATGATCGGAAGTTGCAAAGAGAAAAGAGAAACTGCCCAATTTTTCCGGGTTTACCTTTATTGGAGAGTTCGTTTTTATGTTTTGTTTACCTATTTCGAAAAGTTCCTCAAACGATTTACCCCAAGGTTTAAATTGATTAATTATGGATTAATGGGCGTAAAAATTCCCGCAAATTAAGCTGGAATTGTTCAGTATATTTTTGAAAACAATGGAATTAAGACTTCCTTTTGTATTTCTTTATTGGGTTATCTAATTGTAGGTTCAGGATTGTTGTATTGGCATAAACTAAAAAAAGAATAATTACCTCGACTTGTTCTTCTTTTTCTTGTTTAAATTCTGACCTTTATCCCCTCTAGTTCTGTTCTTTTTGTATTTACTAGCGATTTCTCGGTGGTAGCTTCCACCTTGATTGGTTTTACTGTTTTTTTCCGATTTATCCTGAAAAGCATCTCCACCGTCTTTTGACGATTCTCGGTTTCTCGATTGAACAACTCGAGTGCTTTCGCGCTCTTCAAATATTAATTGATCAGTAGTTGCAACATTACCTGGAAATGGAATTTCGGGAATTTCATACTTCATTAGTTCCTCAATTTGCTCCTTAGCTTCAGTTTCTTTTTCCGTGTAAAAAAGCAATGAATTTCCTTTTTCTTCCGCTCTTCCTGATCGACCAATTCTGTGAATATAGTTTTCGGGATAAGTAGGAACATCAAAGTTGATTACGTGTGATACCTTATCAAAATCTAACCCTCTTGCAATTACATCGGTAGCAATTAAAACACGGTATTCGCCTTTGTCAAAAAGCTCAATGGTATCAATACGTGAATTTTGTGATTTATCGGAATGAATTAGTCCAAGTCCATTAATTTCTAATTGCTCGTATAAGCGATTCGCTAATTTTTTACTAGATATAAACACAACTACTTTAGCAAACTCTTCCTTATCGCTTAAAACCTCTCTTAATAGGTTTACTTTGGTGAGGTAATTTTTTACCTGATAACTGGCTTGGTTAATGTTTTTAAGCGGTTCGCCACTAATGGCAATCGCAATTTTTTTAGGTGTTCTAAAAAAGGTGTCGATTAACTCATCAACATCTTTTGTCATTGTAGCCGAAAACATAATGTTTTGACGATTATCGGGCAATAAATCAAACAAGTTTTTTAGTTGTGTTCTAAACCCTAAATCGAGCATAACATCAACTTCATCAATTACCAGTTTTTTAATGTCTTTTAAAGGAATTGCAAAACTCACGGCTAAATCGAAAATTCTACCTGGAGTAGCAACAACTACATCAGTTCCGCCAATAACATCTTCTTTTTGGCCTTTAATATTTACACCTCCATAGGCACCATAAACTCTTAAACTTAAATATTCAGCAAGTTTATTAACGGCATCTACAACTTGAATAACTAATTCCCGTGTAGGAACTAAAATCAATACGCGTGGTGAATGTTGTTTTGAGTAATTTAAATCTTGTAGGATTGGCAACAAGTAAGCAACGGTTTTACCAGTCCCCGTTTGTGAAATACCTACAACATCACTACCTGAACGAACTACAGGAAAAGCTTCACATTGTATTGGCGTGGGTTTTTCATATCCTAAATCAACAATGGCATTGTTTAAAAATTTGTTGAGTTTAAAATCGTCAAAGCTTTTCATCGTTCAGAATTTGAAACAAATTTACGCTTTTAGTATTGATTTATTTTTTTTTCCTGATGAAGTGTATCTTTTAGCGAATCGAGCATTATGGTGGTAGCAAAGCTTAAATGAGTTTTACCGATTAATGATTAAAAAAAAGGGCATCGTATAGATGTCCTTTTGTGTGTAAAAGTTTTTGTAAAGTAAATGTAAATTGAACATTTTTTAATAATTAGTTTGGTTAGGAAACCCAGAGTGAAGTATTTTAATATAGAATCGGGAGATGCTTAAAACACCAAAAAAGTCAAATGCTAAATCCATTAAATCGAAGGTTCGAGAAGGGATATAAATTTGACTGATCTCTTCCATTATAGCTGCAATTCCAACAATTTCGGATCCTCAATAAACATGTAATCGTAATAATCGAAAGGTTTTAAATTGAAGTACTTTATTTAATAATAGCGCTGCTATTCCAACGAGTAAAAAGTGCAATATTTTACCTGCAAAAGGAATCTTTTTTAAGATGTTAAATACGCTTAAATCATTGTGGAAGTTGGAACAATAAATAATTCCTCTAGGGTTTTCTATAATTTCGCCTGTTTTATTATTGCAATGCCTTGGCTTAAAGTGATGCCTTATTAAAATAGTATTGCTTTTACCCATATCGTTAGCAGATAAACACAGTATTGCTAAAACGGGTTTTAATAATCCAGCACTATACTGCGAGTGCTAAGTTTGATTTTTTGAGTAATTATTTTCTATGAACTCGTTCATTAACGGCACTTATTGAAAAAAACAGCGATTATAAAAAGTAGTTGACTTTTTATTTTAATGACTTTAACGGCAGCTACTAATCACCCTTTTTCAGTCGAGTTTAACTCGGGTTGATTTTGATCAAACCGATCTTTTAATTTTACATATAAGAATGAAGCCCCAAGTAGTAGAACTCCAATTAGAATGAATACTACAATTTTTTCAGACGTTTCAAAATCTCGAATGTCGTTAACAACCACCTTTAAAAGCGCAATTAAAAACAAGACAATTGCGCCCTGGTTAAAGAGTTTTATTTGTTTTTTAAGTGCTCTAAAAAGTAATAAAACAGCGTGAAGAACTAGTGCGATTGAGTAATATGGTCCGTCGATATCTAAACCTATCATTTGCATTATTACAGTGTACGTTGATATGATTAAAAGTTGGTGAAAAATTAAGGTAGCGATCCATCTTGGTTGATCGGATGGAAGGTTAAACCAACTTTTCGAATTTTGTAAGAAAATACTTATTATAACAATGTTTATTAATACGATAAAGGGTGTTGTTTCTCCAACGTCAATTAGCTTTCCTATAGCTGCAGCTGCAATTGCTAAGAAACTTAGTATGATGGCGAATATGTTATGCGTTCTTCTGCAAGAATTAAAAACTGCTACTTCGTTTTTGAAATATGTAAATACGAGTAGTTGTAAAGCAATGCAGCCAAAGAAAATTCCAAAATCCTCCAAAATTAAAAGTCCAAGTAAAGAAGTTATAACTGCAATAACTGTTGGGCTTACGACTAAGATGGGTTTAAAAATGCTTTTGGATAGTGGTTCTTCAAGATGTGCTTTTTCTAACGTAGTAATTATTCCAATTACTACTAATACCGTTAATGCTCCAACTGTTTCGAATGCACCAACATAAATAGGGGCAATTATTCCGCAGATGAACAACACAAATACCTCAACAATTAATGCTTTGTACTTTAGTTTCTTATGCAAGAAATAGGTAGCTAGTACAGCAATCCATATGCCACTTACTAAAAATTCAGGTAAGTGTTTGTTGGTTTCGTAAACGATTAACAATGGAATTAAACAGAAAAATAGGATGCGTAATTGATGCGTAATTGATGCGTAATTGGAAAGAATTTGGATCTTTCAAATTTGATTTTTTCAAAGAAAAACTGGATTCCCCACAAACTGATAATCAGTTCAATAATAGCAATTTGGGCAAACAATTCTTGCTGACTAAAACGTAAACTATTTACGTGAGTAGCTGAAATATTGAAGGCTAATAAGTAAAATATTGAGAGTGCAAGCGCAACTCCAACAGATGTCTTTGTATTTAATACTTTCTCCCAATAAATTAATCCTAGCATTGGTATTATGGTTAAGTTTACCACCCATATTCCAATAAAATGATAACCAGAAATCATAAAAATACTGGTAAGCCAAACGGGTGTTAATTCTTTGAAAACGGTAAATAAACGGGTTTCGAATTTGGTGAAATTCGCTTGGAATTTTTTACAAAAAAACCACAAAGCAGAAATTACTAGTCCTAAGGTGACGAAGTTTAAAAAGCCTTCATGCATTAATCCATTGTCCCATTCTTCGATGATTATGAAGGAGCTATAAACCAATTTTGTAAGTGCGATTAGTAAAACTAGATATCCTTCTTTCCGAATTCCTGGCATTGCAAAAACAAACCCTACCATGATTAGTCCAATTGCTTCTACTGACCAAAATAAGCCCATTAAAGCTTGTCCGAATAACGACGGAATAGCAAACCCTAATAAAGTCCCAATCACTAGGAAAAAAGTGAATTTTATGTTTTTGTTTAAAGTGTTCCATTTTTTAATTAATGGAACACTTACTAAAGCTGCATTAGCAAGTAAAATAAAGCCCAAATAGGGAAGGTCATGTTCGAACAAACAAAACAAATTAATAATGAAGAAACTAAGGTTGGTTGTTAAAATAACCAAATCTACTTTCTCCAGTTTTTCTTTTAAGGTGTTCTTTTTAAACAAGGCAACAAAGAAGAATAAGTAAGCAAATAAGTGGTAATATCCAGTGTAAATAATAGGGTTTAAATGATCGTTGAAAACTGAATATTCTATTAAAATCATCGCCACGGTAAATGCCAAATGCTGTAGTGTTTTCCACTTTAATTTATGGGCTATGAAACAAGATGCGGCAACAAGCAGCCATAAATAGAAGTAGTAAAACGTACCATCTCCTGTTGCGTTAAGGTAAAATGGCGCGAAAGCTCCTCCAATAAGTGAGAGTACACTAACAATTTTAGTTTCGTATTTAAAGGCAATGAAAATAGCGGCGGCAGTATTTGCTACGATTAACGTAAACCCTAAAATTGCGGAAGAAAGAACTGGGAAGTTTCCTAAATCGGATAGGAAGTAAATCATTAAATAATTTAGAATAATCGCTAAGCTTATTAAGGAAGAACCAAACTCGTGATATTTTACATGTTTATGGTACAACCTAAATCCAATTACTCCGGCAACTATCGCAGATAAAAATCCAGCTCCAACTTTAACTACATCGGCGTAAATCCCCATGTATTGAAACGAATTTTGCATAAGGTACCCCATTCCAAAAAGAATAGCAATAAGGCCTGTAATTGTCATAAAGAAAATAGGTAATTTTCCTTCCGATTTATATTTCGTGTACGCCTTATTTGTAAATGAAAATAATTGGTGTACCGGTGCTAAAAACGCTTGAATTTGCAATTCTAATTTAGAAGGCTCTTTGGGTTCAACTGGTTTTGGTGGGGAATAAATTGGCGGTTTAACAACAGTTTTTTCTAATGGTTTAACTGTGATCGCTTCTGGTGCAACTAATTTTCGTTCAACAATTGATTTAGCAGGAGCGACTGGTTTTATAATTGTTTCAGGTTTTGCCCCTGTTTTAAATTGTAGTGACTTACTTAAGGTGTTGATCTCTTTTTTTAAAGCTTGCATTTCTAAAGAATGCCTGCCTTCTAAATCTAGTTGTTTTTGCTTTAACCGTTCAACTATTGTTTCGACTTTCAATAATGGAGTATTACACTTAACGCAGAAGGTACTAGAGGTGTCGTTAAAATGATTGCAATTATTACAACTTGAAGACATACTAATTAAGCTTATTATAAATAAAAGGAGAATGTAATAGATAAATATAAAAAAATATAATGTGCAGATAGTGCAGCTTATCTAATGTCTTGAATAGAGTATTAAACGTTTTATTAAAACGATAAATTACAATAGGGATTCGAATGAGTTAATTGTTCTAGTTTTTTTGAAACTGAAATTTGCTAATTACAGGAGCTGCATACATATTCAAAAAATAGCTTTGTAATTCTTGATCTAAGCTTTGTAGTCGTTTTTCAAACTCTTCTCTTGCAGCGTTGATTTTTCCAGTATTAACCCCCAATAAATTTAAGTCTAATCCTATCGAATTGTCTTCTTTTTGAAGCTTTTCGTAAGCAAGATAATTTGAAGAATGTAATTTATAATTTGTAATTATTTGCTCATCAATTAAGCCTGCAATTGTTGTAGCATTTGAATCGATAGCGTGAATTTCGGTACCAAAACTTAAGTGCATTTCACCTTTAAATCCTTCAATTCCTTTTGCAATACTGTTAATATCACTTTTTTCAGATTTGGTAAAACTACCGTTTGTTTCCACTTCAAAAAGCTCTTTAGCTTTATCTCCGTCGCAAGGGTCGTACTCGTATGAAATAGATACAGGAATGATGTGTAACCCGTTTATAGCTTCTTGCAAGGATGGCCTTGGATCTTCATCCCTCTTTCCCATATAAAGCATTTTAATAACGGTAGGGTCCGTTACATCAATACCATTTTTTGCACGTCCTTCACGCTGGGCGATCCACACATTATTACCACCTTTTACAGCAGTATGCATGTATTGTGATAATGTTTTAGACGCCAATAACTTCTCTCTTCCTTGTACCGATCGTTTCACTAAAAAGCTTCTGTTTAATCGCATTAAGTCCGATATAAAAGGCTTTTTTAATAAATTATCACCAATTGCAATTTCAATTGTACCGTGGTTTTCTCGGTGTAATAAATAACTAATTAATGCAGGGTCAAGGGCAATATCTCTGTGATTACTAATGAACAAGTAAGATTTATCTTTCGATAAATCACTTAATCCAGAAACGGTTACTCCAGTGGAAGATTTCTTAACAACCTTTGCCACATAACCTGAAATAATATCCTGAAATTTTGCTACAGTATCTACTCCGGTTAGTTTTTTTGTTAGTGCTTTACGAATAACTTTTTTCGAAATTTTAGGCGCTAATTTATTGAAACGTGGAAATTGAAAACCTGAAATAGCAGTAAAAAACTCATCGTTTTCAAGCAGAGCTTTAATAACATCAGCTACTTCATTATCATTATAAGGCCGTATATCGTTAAATATATCCATTTACAATTATTTCTTTAATCGAATAATTCTAAATCCGTGTAAAATTAAGATAACCATGTAAGAAGGATCAAACTCAAACCATTTTTGCGCAAAGTTTGCTCTTGTTCCCATCTTATGGTGATTGTTGTGTAAACCTTCACCCATCATTATAATTTCAATTGGAAATATATTGGTAGAAGTATCCTCAACTTTGTGATTTCGATAACCTATTTTGTGTGCAAACCAGTTAATGATAGCTCCGTGAATTGGACTCATCATTAAATTGATGGGTAAGAATAACCACATCCACCATTCTGTTGCAAAAACGTAATAAAAAGAAGCATATACGACAGCCCATAATAACCTTGAAACCCAACCGTGTGCGAAATCGTCAAAACTTTTCCATGAAGGTAATTCACCTAAAAAACGTTCTTCCATTTCAAATTCACCTTCATGAATTGCAGTATAAATATCTTTAGTTTTTATCATCATTTTCCAAAGCGATTTATCATGTTTTGGAGAGTGAACATCCTTTTCAGTATCGGCATAAACATGATGCATTCTATGCATTTTACCATATGTGTAAGGGGAAAGATAAGATGCACCTTGGAAAATCCATGAACACAAATAAAAGAACTTCTCCCAAAATTTAGACATTGTAAACATCTTATGTGCCGAGTAACGGTGATGAAAAAAAGTTTGCATGAATAATGCTAAAAAGTGTTGAGCTAATACGAAGGATACAATGTATAACATCTCGTTTTTGTGTTTTGATTAGGACTGCAAAGATACCGATTTAATCCCTTACCGATTTAGCTAACTGAACTAAATTATCACTTATGATTTTTAAGTTCTGTTTATTGGCTTTTGATTTACTTCTTTATTTAAAAAATTATGAGCTTATGTGCTGTTAAATCAGAGTCTTGATTCACTAGTCGAAACGAATTAATTTTCAAGCAAAGACTTTAGTAAAAGTACTTCCGTACCTTTTAACGCTTCTTCTGTAATAAACTTTTTTTGAATAAAGTTTATTACGAATTCTACAGGACAATACATGAAGTTGTAATCGTTCACTAAAAACGATGATGAATCTTTAATAGTGTTGTTTATTAAATAATTCGCCTGTCATATTTCAATAAGTTCTATTTTACAGTTTTAAAATTAGAAGTATGAGTACAACCATTAAAACGCCAGGGAAATATATTGATGATTTATCTGCATTTTCCAAATCAGTAGTACCAGTAGCTACAGCAATTCCAGCATTTATCGGGTATACACCAAGAGCGGAACACAAAGGGGTTTCATGCAGTAATCAACCTGTTAAAATCACCTCTTTAGATGATTTCGAGTCGTTTTTCTTGTTGGAAAAGCAACCAGGGAAATCATCTGTTCAGCAATATTCTCCTCAGTTTTATTTTGAAAAATCAAGGAATGGAACTTTAACTATTAATGGAGAGGCGTATCAAATTAAAGCCGATCCAAATAGTATTTACTATTTATATAATGCCATTAAACTGTTTTATCAAAACGGCGGAGGAACTGCATATGTTGTATCTATTGGAGGTTATGGAGGTTTGTCAGGAAGCGCAATAGATGTTACCGAGCACCAAGTAAACACTAATGTGGAATTAAGTGAATTACAAGCTGGTTTAGCAACACTTAAAAGTACCGAAGATGTAACAATGTATGTTTGCCCAGAAGCAACACTATTGTCTGTAAATGAAAATGGAACACTCATGGAATCCATGTTGTTACAAGCCTCGAATATGCAAACAGCCATTTGTATATTCGATTTAATTGGGGGTAAAAATCCAACCCAAACGAAGTATCAACAAAGTGTTGATCAGTTTAAAAGCAAAGTAGGAAATGAGGGATTGGATTACGGAACGGCCTATTTTCCATTTGTAAATACAACCTTAACCAGTTCATACGAATTAGATTATACTAACTTTTTTGGAGGAGATACTGCTAAATTGGAAGTAATCGTTAACCCGTCCGATACACCGAACAATGCATTAACGCAGCTTTTCAAGGACATCACAAATCCTACTACAAGATTGTCCCCCATTCAAATAAACAACGCGTTAATCAATGTAAGTCCTGATTATAAATTAATGGTTAAAGCCGCGCTAAACGAAGTGAATACGTTGCCTGCAAGTTCAGGAATGGCGGGTGTAATGGCAACCATTGATAATACTGAGGGAGTTTGGAAAGCGCCGGCAAACACAAGTATGGTTGGTGTTGCTAAAATCCCTTTTGAATTAACAGATGAAGAACAAAACTACTTAAATGTTGATGCCGTGAGTGGGAAATCAATTAATGCTTTACGTTTATTTAACGGGGTTGGCGTAATGATTTGGGGAGCCCGAACTTTAGATGGAAACAGTAACGATTGGAAGTATTTGTGGGTTCGAAGAACAATGACTTTTATCGAACAAAGTTTAAAAGTCGCTACAAAATCTTACATATTTGAACCCAATGAAGCCAATACATGGCGTTCGGTAAAATCCATGCTTGAAAGTTTTTTAACCTCTATATGGAAAGAAGGCGCTTTGCAAGGATCAAAAGCTGCGGATGCGTTTGAAGTAAGTATTGGCTTAGGAAGCACAATGACAGCTGACGACATCTTAAATGGAATCATACGTGTAAGCGTAAAGGTTGCGGTAACCCATCCAGCAGAATTCATCATGACAACGTTTGAGCAAGAACAAGCTAAGAGTAGTTAAGAATTAAACCGTTATAATCTTCTTTTTAAGAGCAAGAAGTGTGTTATTTGAAACCGCTACTTTTTTCGATGTTTCATACTGTTCTCGAAACGGAATCTCTCGGTTTAAACATTCAAATGGCTATATCTCGGATCACGTCCGGAATAACAATAAGGCTATTTTTCCTTTATAAAGCTCATTTTAAGCACTAAGTATAATCCCCCTCCAGTTTAACAGAGGGGGATGAGAACTATTCTTTTAAAACCATATCGATGCAAATAACTGCTGAAAGAATCAAGATTCTTAAAGGATCATTCTTTGGAACAGATTCGTTAATTTCAAGCATATAATTATCGGCAGTTGTGAATAATTCCTTTCCTAATCCCGACCATTTTTTACTTACATGACCAAACTCTTCAGTGTTATTTACAAACTTAAAATCCCAACTCGTCCACTTTCCTTTTAGTTTACATAAAATGTTTTCTTGAGGATCGAGTACGTTAAACTTTCCACCAATCGAAAAGAATTTTTGCTTGAATTTCCCAACTAATCTGTCGTTTTCATCAAATACATCAACAGTTGATAGGATGATGGATACACCACGTTTAACAGTCAATATTTTTTCGCCAGATGGAGTTTTCACCTCAACGTTAAAAGGAGTCATTCTTTTATAATCGGTGAACCTTAACATTTTGGTGAAAAAACCTAACTTTTCCTCACGACAATTCATTATGATTTCCTGAGTGCCTGGGTTGTATATGTCGTAATTATTGGCTGCTTTAAACATACCAACATGTTCTTTTACAAAGAATAAGTGTTGATTTAATATCGAATTCATTTTGAGTAAGTATTAAGTGAATTATAAGTAGTAAAAAGCATTAATACAATGCCGTATTGACTAAAGTAAATAAAATGAGACCAAAAGTTGTGGGGAAATTAAACGGTTAGATTCCGAATCGCATTCGGGATGACAATTCTGGTTATTTTCTTTTATTAGGTTTACTTGTTTGATGCCCGCCCGAGGAATGAACTTTAACAATTAATACTGTAAGGGTAGGTTTTATACCTGCCCTTACAGTATGCCTTCTAATTTACTTTCTTAAAGTATAAATTTCGAGCTCGAACATTGGAAAGTCCCACACCAGTAACCGTGTTTTTGGAGTCTCTAATAAATTCAATTTCCCAAGCCAATAAAGTCTCTTCCGTAATTAAAAACAAGTCTTTATTTTTTTGCATTAACGCAATATCACCTGATCGTTCATGTGTTGCGATTAACTTTCCATCAACAATAGAAAACGTGTAGGTCGTTAATAATTCTTCACTGTAAAACTCGCCTGTGTAATCCGCTAAATTCACATTGGAAGAATCAATTGTCTGTATTCTTTGCCACTTGGTGTTTTTCCCTTGAAAAATCATAAGTGTTTGAGCCTTATCTTCTTTCAACTCCGAAAAAGTAAATTTAAGAGAAGGACTGTTGGGAATTTCAAAGGTGTTCCCTTTAGTGTTTATTACATTAAAGGAAGAATTATTCCAAGTAATATTAACGCGTAAAGAATCATTTTTTTCGCTGATTCCAATTATTCTCCCAAGCCACGTTGAGTAGTAATTCCCTGTTAATTCATTTCGTTTAAACGTTGCTAACGGTTCCTCTTCAGCTTTCTTTTGTTTTTCAGAGACAAGCTTATCTTTCAAATAAATATCGGCAACTTTACTTCCCATTATTCTAGGGTCAAATGAAGCCATGTTACTAAGCATAATTATAGATAGATTTTCATCTGGAAAGTAGATTGAATTTGTATTGTATGATGTTGAACGTCCATCATGGAATACTCTATTTATTCCTTGGTATTTATCACTTACTAATCCAAAACCGTAAGTTGTTTTTTTACCATTAACAACTCCAACATTTTGTATCATTCGATTAATAATAGATTCACTACCAACCTTAGGTTTTTGCATATTTATCGCCCATTTTATAAGGTCATCAATCGATGCATAAAGAGATATTGATCCCATAGCGGTTACATTATCCGTACCAACATGGTGATTTCTTTCTTTGTAAAAATACCCATTTGCTTTATTTTTAATCACCTCAGTATGATCACCATAAAAATGACTGCTCACCATGTTAAGTGGATGAAACAGATTAGTATCCGTCCATTCACGAAGTGATTCTCCCGAAACCCGCTGAACCAACTCAGCCAATATATCATAATTGGTAGCAGAGAAAAGATATTTCGATCCAGGGGGAAAGTTTAATGCTTTCTGATTGTACGTCATGGCTAATATTTCCTGAAAAGTGATTGGGTCATAGTTAGTTCTTCCTTTCAGGGCAAATGCTCCAAACCAATCGCGTAATCCACTTGTATGATGCACCAAATGACCAATAGTGACGGTGTGTTTAAAATCAGGAAATTCAGGAATGTATTTACGAATATCATCATCAAGTGCTATTTTTCCTTGCTCTATCAACAATGATATTGCAAAGCCTGTAAACTGCATGGTAACCCCACCCAATTTAAAAACAGTGGATGCATCAATAGGAATGTTATGTTCCAAATTCGCCATACCATAAGCTTTTTTAAAGATGACTTTTTCATTTTTCACAACAGCTATAATTGCTCCAGGAGCAGTGTCAGTGTGTAAATAAGAGAAAACCGCATCAACTTTTTTACTTGTAAGGATTAACGATAATGAATCAAAATTAAAAGCGGTAGGAGAGAAGGACAGTTGTTGAACTTTAAATAACTCCATCGTTCCTGGTGCACAATCCCCACTCCAAGTTCCGTATAACTTAGGCTTATTATTGGATTCTTTATAGGACAGTTTTCCTGTTTTTAAACACCATTCATTGTTGGCGCTGTTGTCTTCAATTATTACTGTTTCTTCAAAAAATAAAACACCATTAACAATTTTACATTCTGCGTTCATTACTCCAGAATCTTTACCAACTTTAATCCTAGAAATACAATTGTAATTGATGGAATCTATTTTTATAAGTTCCAATTCAAAATCAAATGTAGAAGTGTTTTGGGTTAATTTCCCCTGCCAAATTCCCGATAAATTCTGTCCAATAGTTGTGTAGTAGGCGCACATACTTATAGCTGCCATTAAAATAAATGATTTCATAATTTGATATTTAAGATGAGTAAATGTGTATTCTTAGTAGACTTCGAATTGTTGAGTAGCGATATTGGTATTTCTGTATTCTATTGTAGCGCGGTAAGTTCCTTTTGGCAGCGTAAAACCATCTTGCAAATTCCAAGAAAAAGCGATGTTTTGTTGTCGCGTATCTTTATCCGTCTTTCGAGAATTTGAGCTGCAGTTTGTTGTTAATATATTGTCTCCTGCTGCATTAAAAATTTTAACATTAAAAAGTGGTTTAGTTTGCTCGGTTACGGTGTATTCCGTTGTGTTTAAAAATGCCTTTATATAATTGATTTCGCTTGATATTTTTGTGGGCACATACGGTGCTTTTCTTTTTGCTTCATCATAGTTGGCTGTTTGGATTTTAAAGCGATTTTTCTTGTAAATATTAAGGTCGTTACTATTCAGAATCGTATCAACGGATACTTTGTAAATCGCCTTCGATAATTTAAGCCTACTACTTGGTTCACCATTTGAAATTCCATTGTTTAAAGCAGCTTTTTTAATGGCTTTCTTCAATAGGTTCTCAGTAAATCTATCAGAGGACGCAATTGCTGTGATTTTAGATTCGAAACTTTTCGTTGTTTCTAAATTAAGTTCAATTGACCCGTTTTCAATCTTGCCAGGAATACACAACCATTTTTGATCTTCTTTAATTCCTAGAATTGCCAATTCATAGTTGTCCAAGTTTTTGTGTTCTATCGTTAGCAAACCTTCTCTAATAGAGAGTTTTTCAAAAGTGTAAGCATCCTTTCTAAGGATATATGCGAAACACTTTGTTTGTTCAAATTCAGCAGAATTTGTAACGTTGATTTGAATTTTTTTACGGGCTTTTACAAATTTATTAGTTTTTAAACTTGTTGATTCTTCGTCTTGAATTTTAAGATTTTTAACCAATTTATGGTACCGAGCTTCTTCATTAGCCATGCGTCTTTTTCTTTCCTTAAAAGGAACATCAATATTGTACCAATAGGAGTTACTGTTTTCAGTTATTCGCCCTCTGTAATAGGATACAGATTTGTTCCTGTTCATGTTTTTATTTTTTTGCTGACTTGTTTTAATTGCCTTACTTAATTGGGCCAATTGATTACCAGAGAGGGATTTCGCTACTTTCCCCTCTTTTAATTGCATTAAGTATTTAAAGGCGTTTTTGTGTTTTTCGGATGCTACTTTCATTGCCAAAGCATCAATTTCATATAAGTTTTTCTTGAAGTTACTTGTATATAGATTTAGGATTTTATCGCTCCCCGTTTTATGAATTAAAGGCATCCTTTTTTGAAATTCCAACGTGGCCAATAAAGTGTTGTTAAAGGTATTGTTCCAAAACGCTTTTATGAGGTTGGGGTTGATACACGATTGTATTTTGTGATTGTAAGTAGTGTCTTTACCAACAATCATTTTGTCCTCAGGCGTAATGTTGGATAAATCATAATACAAACTGTCCGTCCAAGATTTTCCTTTTAAACTAGATTTGTTCCGCTTAATACAGCTTTGATAGGCAGCAGGGTAAAAATTTAAAGAATTCATATTCGCAGACGTAAGCGTATTGGCGAGCGTTTTAGGGTTTGTCCAATTGATTTCACCGTCTTTAGTTACTTCTCCATTGTACAGTTTCATTCCAGGAATTTTATTGGCCGTAGGAACTAAAAATTCAATAAATTGATTCGGACTTAAGCTTAACGCTTCTTTATCCTGACGAGCAGAAATCTGAAACATTCCACCCGTTTCTAAAACAGTTGCACCAGCCATTGTACTCAATCCTCCTTTTATGATGTCAACCGGAGTAATTGACTCTTTTATTTCAATTTTAAAGTGCTCATTGTTTAACGTATTGTAAGAGTTTTGAGGAATGCTAAAAATCATTCCCCCCTCTGTAATAATAACCGTATCACGTAAGTTGTTTAGCTCAAAAAACTGACTAGGAATTAAGCTTTCAGCTATTGCTTTTGGCTTTTCCGTATTGGTTATTTTAGAGTAACTTGATTTGCTTTTATTCTCGGGGTGTTTATTTCCAAACATTAAAAACAAAGCAGCGGTAATTACACCAATCGATAGGATAGCGAAAGAGGAGATTTTAACCACTTTAAAAAGCTTAAATTTTGAAAGTGCTTTTTGCGAGTTTAAAATGAATGCTTCTTTTTGAATAGCACCTCTAAGCAATCGCTGACTCTCAATTTGGGTATCCAAATCTTGAAAATCACCAACCTTCTTTAGTAATTCATCTTTGGTAATTTCTCCATCCAAAAAATCATCAATTTGCGCTAGTATTTCTAGTTCTCTTCTCATGACTTAAGCTTTTTGTTGGTAGTTCTTCTTTGCGGCTTCAAGGCAACGATACTTTTGGGTTTTGGCTACTTTATCAGAGCTAAATCCAAATTCGATCGCGATTTGTTTCATCCTTTTACCTTCAACATAAAATGCTTTGAGAAGCTTTTTGCAACTCTCTTCTAATTGATGAAATGCTTTTTGAGCAACTTCATATTTTTTGTCTTTTTGAATTGCGTCTTGAATGGAATTTTCAAGCGTTTCATCATGAGCCGAATTAAACACCATTTCGGAAGTTTTTTTCTTTTCACGATTAAGACTAATGTATTTGTTTTTGCAAATACCAAAAAGGAATGTATTAACAGATGCTGTAAGTTTGAACTGAGGCTCTTTTAATTTGTTTATCAAAATAAAAAGTGATTCATGATAAACATCTTCAACCTCTTGTTGAGTAGCTCCAAACTTTAATAAATACGACCTTATAACAGGGTAGTATTTATACAAAATCTTAAAGGCCTGCTCATTGTTCTCCTTTAGTTTTTCTATTAATTGCGTTTCCTTCATATAGAGCATTTACTATTTAATGCAATAATCTAAAAAGGTAAACAAAGAAAAGTGAATTTACATGCAAATAGTTTTGACTTCTTTGGGATAACTTTTATGCATTGGAAAAATTAAGGAGCATTACCTAAGAACGTCTTTTTGTTATAATAGTTAACCTTCCGAATAATGGTGTCCGTTTCAAGAAGGGAATCTTACGGCTTATACAATTATAGTGAGATATCGGATCAAGTCCGAGATGACAGCTTTGGGTGTTTGTGTTTTATTGAATCGATGGGTCCGTTAGAAGAGAAGGGGGAGTTTACTATTGCACAACAAACCTCGTAAAATACGTCCCTCGGCTACTCGTAAAACAAAAACACACCAATCTGCTGCTAATTGATCGGTACGTTATTGGATTTCCACTAGAGTCACATCCATATCAAGTTTATAAGCCAGGTCTTTATAAAAATTTCACATCAATTACGGAATACTTAAATAACAATAGGGGTGGATTATGTGTGCAATATTTTAATTATCCCGATTCAATTTATTCTGTGGAGTATACTGAGAAAGGGAGAGGAGTTGGTGCATTTTATTTTTACCACAGAAACGGTGAGCTTAGTAAGGTGTGAATGTATAAAAATGGTATGGTAGTGTTGAATGATCAGTGGACAGAGGATGGAACTAAGCACGCCAAAAACATCCAGTTTGATTCTCTTCAAAATGTATATCAAAGTAAACAGGGAGTAACGCTAAATGGAATGAAATTTTTATCAGGAACAACGGTTTATTTTTCGGAAGGAAAGGTAGACTCTGTTAACTATAAAGATATTGATAAGGTTGTTGGGGGTGTGTAAATTTTGTGTGCTATTTATGGTTTATGTTTAAATGAAATTACGAATGCATAATCTCTTCGACTCCGCTCAGAGTGACATACATGCCTTATTATAACCCTTTATGTCACTCTGAGCGAAGTCGAAGAGGCTATATGTATTTAACCTCATTTAAATGTTGTGCAATTGCAAACCCCATGCTAAAACAGCCTTGTAAAAGATAACCGCCAGTAGGAGCATACCAGTTTAGCATTTCGCCCATTAGGTAGGTATTGGGTATTTTTTTGACTTGTAAGTTCGAGTCTACTTCGTTGAGGTTTATTCCTCCTAAAGTTGAAATAGCCCTGTCTAATTCGTCAGCTGAATGAAGTACAACAGGAACAGCTTTGATGGTTTTGGCCAATAAATCGGGGTTTAAAAAAAGGTCCTTATCTGTGAAGTGTTTTAAAATACTGATAGCAGTACGATCAAGGTTTAAATCCTTTCTTAAAATGTCGGTGGCTTTTGATTTGTTGGATTTCTCGTAGGCCGTTATAATTTGTTCTACCGTCATAGTTGGTTTTAAATCCAACTGAATAGTAACCGTTTTTTGGGGGAGCAATTGGTTTTGAATTTTTTCACTTAATGCGTAAATGGCGTTCCCTTCTAATCCAAATTTTGAAATCACTAACTCTCCTTTCGCAGAATAATTATCAAACGATAAAGCAATGTTTTTTAAAGGTTTTCCTTCATGTGTAGAAATAAACTCTTTGTTCCAATTTACTTCAAAAGCACAATTGGCGGCTCTGAAGGGTTGAACATCTATACCTTGTTTTTCAAAAATTTCACTCCATTTTCCATCAGATCCTGTTACTTTCCAACTGGATCCGCCTAAGGCAAATACTACAACATCGGATTTGATAGGTTCTAACCCTTCAAAACATAACTCACCTTCTGTATTCCAACCCGTCCATTTTTTGTTGAGTTCAAATTTTATATGCTTGGTTTTAATGTGCGCTACAATCTTGTTGAGTACTTCAATGGGTTTTAATTCCGGTTGCGGAAATACACGATTACTGGATCCAACAAAAGTTCCTATACCTAAAGAATTTAACCAGTTAATTAAATCGTCGTTGGTGAACGCACGTAAAAATGGCGCCATAAATTTATTGGGAGAATATTTATCAATCAATTCTTCCAAGGGTGATTTGAAGGTTAAATTTAAACCGCCTTCGCCTGCAACTAAAAACTTCCGTCCAACTGCTTTTTTTTGATCATACAAAGTGACTTTAAACTGCTGGGTGTCAATTTGTGCTGCAAGCATTAGCGCTGCAGGACCTCCTCCTATGATTGTTAAGTTTTTCATGTATCTAACCCAGTTGGCAAAACTGTACGTATTGGAAAGTTAATACAGGAGTTTTACGGTTGCAAGTAAAAGCAGTGGCAATCATATTTAGTATTGGTAATGCTTTGGTGCAGAGGGTTGTTATTTATTTAAGAGTCGTAAAACAGTTCACGCTCTAATCACAATTCTAAAACCGGTATGGCATGCGATTATTATTTGTTAATAATTCATTAAATCCGGGTATTTAAACGTGTAGTTCAATAAATTCTTTAATTTTTCACTGGTTACTATTTTGTAGTCATTCAAGGACTCTTCATTGAACATAGGCTCAGGCTTGCCTAGTTTTTTAAATTCATTTTTATAAAAATCCCTTCTCTTAGGATGTGAATCGGCACAGGCATTTAGCGTTTGATTCCAAGTGTTACTCTTAATAACGTTTTTAATTATTTGAATACAGTCATCTCTATGGATGAAATTTATATAACCTTCTGGGTTTTCTATTTTTTTGTCTTTTTTAAAGAAATTACCGGGTTGTCTGTCATAGCCAAATAATCCTCCAAATCGTATAATTGTTGACTGGAAAAGTTTATTTTTTCTAAATAAACTTTCTATTTCAGTTAATGAAGATGTTTTAATAGGAGTTTCCTCAGTAGTAATATTATTTGTATTGGGGTAAACCGAAGTTGAGCTAATAAATATCACCTTTTTTATATTGGATTTTTCGATTTGGGTTATTAAACGTTTAAAATCATCTATGCTTTTTGACGTTATAGAAATAATTAAAACATCAGAGGATAAAAAATCAGAAACAACTCTTTCCCTTTGTTTTATATCAACAATAAAGGCTGGAATTGCTTTAATTTTTAGGTTTTCAAAACTGCTTCTTGAAGTAGCCGAACCCTTAACATTGTAACCGTTATTAATTAAATTAAGAGCCAAATCCAATCCTAACCATCCACATCCTAGTATGCTAATTTTTTGTTTCAATATCATTTTTGTTTTTTAGTTCGTCTGCAATAATTACATTTTTAGACCAGTATGTTGAGCATTTAATTTTTTAGAAATAAAAGACAGTACTGCACAGCTTGCAAAGTAAATAATTTGAAAATAAAAAAAGGTTTAATACCATAACAGTAACGCTTACTAGGGTTCAATTTATGTAACTTTACTCAAAAGTAACTTAAGGTTAATTATGTCGCAAGAAATTGATAAAGTAAAAGAGCTGTTGCAGAAGTACAATGATATTTTAGTGCACAGTATGAGTATTGCACTTACCGAAGATTTTATTAATCTAATTGTAGTAAATTCAGATGATGTAAATTTTGAATTACAGGAATTAACCAAAGATAAAAGTGCTTTTAGAGTTTTGATTACTAAGGAATTTCTTAAATTAAATTCGGGATCTGTAATGTCAGAATTAAAAACAATGGACGAGGGGTTTACTTCGAATATGGAAAAGAAGAAAAATCTGAAATCTAGTCAAAAAAAGTTGAAGCTTTAAGTTTAATAAGCTGTTAAAATTTCCTTCAATTGAAGGTGAAGTTACCTTTCCGATTTTTTTATTTTAAAGGGAATAATAGGTGTTGTGATTGTGAGGTTCGAATATCGTCTTTAAGAGCACAGCGAAGAATCTCACCGAATACTTTTTACAATTGTTAGCAAGGATATGCTTAGAGACCCTTCAGTTGTGCCTTCTTCTGGATGACGAAATTACTTTACTGTTCTACGATTTACATAAAGAGTATCACAATTCACTTTATTTATATCTTATAAAATCACTTACTCACAATAAATCTTTTTGCTTCAGAAACGTTTTTACCGCGTATTGATAGGATATAGGCTCCCTTTGATAAGCTTGGAATATTAATTAACTTTCTAGTAAAGCCGTTCATTGTAAAATTTTCTTCTTTGTATATGATTTTTCCTGTCATATCAGTAACAGTAATGAAACCGGTTAAGTCGCCTAAATTATTGTTTGTGAGTTGAAAATTACCATCGTTCGGATTAGGAGATAGTTTAATTTTTCGCCACGAAATAGTGTTTATGTTAGGAGTAACGCAATCAAAATTTAAATTATTTACCTCAAAAAAATCCATAAGGTGTCCTTTCATAAAACAAGATCTATTGAGGGCAAATTCATTTAAATTTTCAATCTTATTATACCAATCCTCCATACTTGTAGGGTAACCCCATCTGTCTATATGTTCTTCCATTTCTGGATGAAGCAATGCTTTGAAATGTTTAATAGAATCTGTTATGTTCGTTGGCTGAAAAGCGTTTTCTAAATGGTATACGAAGCGATTGATGAATTCAGTTTGAAATTCTTTATTTTCCAAAAGAGATCTGAACATTAAATTCGAGCATGAACAGTGTGGCCATCCACTTTCTTCTTTCGTAGCATGGAGCAAAGAGGGAGTGTCAAAGCTAGATTTAGCATCAGAAGCAAAAGATAAATCGAGGTCATAGATTAAATGTCGCCATTTGGAATTTGCATCATTTGTTTTCCATATTTTGTAGTTATTACAAGGCCAGTCACGATTGGCATAATATATTTCTGCAATTTGATAATCTATGAAATTTTCAAGGTCTATTTTTTCTTTAACGAATTCATAATGTTCCGATTCTGAAATATCGTTGGATGTAAAGTAGTCTGTTAAAATTTTATAATCATTATTATTACCTTCTTCAACAGTACCGCATACTCCTAGTATATTAATATTATCTTCTTCAATACCTAATTTATATTTAAAATAATATTCATCAAATTTTTCTCGAATAATATGAACCCCCCAGTATTCTCCATTTACAAACAACACAGAAGGACTATATTCTTGAATGTCAAGGTTGAATTGATTAAAGATGCTTTGGAGCATGGCGTCTTTGAAATGTGTTTTTAAGAAGTCGTTTCCTGAATTCCTGAAAGCAAGTCGTTTAAAATTAATGTTTTCAGAATTTTTGAAAATAGGATATTCTACTTTTTTCAAACCGTATTCCTTTCGAAAATAGATGTTTAATGATTTTTGAGGGTTTGATGTACTTCCTTGTCCTTTCATCCTGATACCAACTTTGGTTTCAAATCCGATATCTCCATTTGTATCAAAATAACTAAGATGAGAAACTCTTTCCCAATCTCTACCTCTGTTATGATAGTTGCCTATTGGCCACCAATTAAACCCTTCTTCATCAAATCTTTTACCAGGAATGTAAATCCCTGTTTCATAATCGAAGAGGTTAAGACTATCGGTAATTAATGAAATAACAGGCATCGTATACCTTGCGCTTTTTTGGGGGTTAATAAAAAACGTTGAATTGTAAATTTGACTTTTTATTAACCCGTCTTTAAATGCAGCAAAACGTATAACATGCGCCTTGTTTATATTCTTTGGGGTTTTCCACTTAAAAGTAGGTAGAGGCCATGGACCTTCTAAAGGAGTAGTTGGAATTAAACTTATATTATTCGAACCAAAATTACTTGTAGTTAAGCTTATATCTCCTTCGTATTTTAAACTCTCAGTCGAGGGTGAAGCACCATTTAAAGTATAGTAAATCTCATGTGAGTTATCCGAGCAAGTTAAATTTAATATGGTGTCTTTTTCATAATAACCCGAACTTAATGATGCGGTAATAGAGCTATTGTTTGTTGAATTAAAAGGTGGAGTAGGGGTGTTTAAAACGGCAAAAGTGCTGGCGCCATCTGGTACTCGACTGTAGGATTGGTCATCATCCAGCTTAATGGCGTC
This sequence comes from uncultured Flavobacteriales bacterium, assembly GCA_905182585.1. Lineage (GTDB taxonomy): Bacteria > Bacteroidota > Bacteroidia > Flavobacteriales_C. The sequence continues at coordinate 2,360 of CAJJCC010000026.1, read as the reverse complement.
GATAGATGAAATTAACATTCCAGTAGCATCACTTAGAAATAAAGCTTCTCCAGATTTTTTAATTTTGAAATTTGCATGCAGTTCAGAGCCTAGTCCGTTTTCCTGTCCAGAAGCAAAGACTAAAAGGTAGCCGTTAGCTGGAATTATAACCTCAGGAAAAAACCATTTTTGATAGTCTTCATCATCATCGGACAATGAATAATTTAATAGGTTAATGTTATTTGAGCTATTGTTAAATAATTCGATCCAGTCATGATGGTTTTGATCTAGGCTGGTAAAACCATTTTTATTGCTAGATACTATTTCATTTAAAACGAGTCCTTGGGCATAACCGGTGTATTCACTTAAAATCAATATGATTGCTGTTAAAAATTTAATCAAATGATTTTTCATGTCTAAATTTAGTCTTAGTTATTTTGTTAATTGAAGTTCGAAGAGTTGAATATAGGAAAAATTGATGCCTGTTAGATTTAATTTGTTACAACATATAATTTTTTTCTATATTTTCATAAAAATCATTAGTTATGTCAAGATCTTTTTCATACTTAGAATATAAAGGCTTTTTTGAAGAGCTTGTAAACCAAGGGATTACAACGGGATTAAATCCGAGTGATAGTTTAATTGAATACACTAAATTAAATTGGAGTCGTGCTAAGAGGGTAGATAAGAAGTTTAAACCTTTAGTAGAAACAAGTGCTTTTTTGAAAAGTTTTAATCGACAAATAAAGCTTAAAATAATAACCGAGCCATGGTGTGGTGATGCGGCTCAGGTTGTTCCAGCAATCGCTCGTTTAGCAGAGTTGTCTGGTAATTTTGAGACAGAAATTGTTTTGCGAGATGAAAACGAGGAACTAATCAATAGGCATTTAACAAATGGTGGTAAATCTATTCCGATTACTGTTATAATTGATGCTCAAACCGATGAGGTATTAGGGCATTGGGGACCCAGGCCTATTGTCGCCCAACAAATGGTAATGGATTATAAGGCTAAACCGGAAAATGAACGATCTAGTTATGACGACTTTGTTCAAGAAATGCAACAATGGTATAATAAAGACAAAACAGCATCGATTCAAAATGAGTTTATTCAAAAACTAATTGAGTTACTTGGTTAAACGCCCCCTTAGGGATTAATTTTTGCGATAAGTGAGTGCGGAGTCAAATTCATTTGAACTCAGCGTGGGATCTTTAAGTACTTGCTTGAAGTTTCCTCAGTCGTACCTCCTTCTGAATGACGTTTGGATTTGTTATTGTTTTTGTTATTGTTTTTTTGTTGATCTACGTCCTCCAGAGCGCAGCGTGGGATCTTTAAGTATTTGCTTGAAGTTTCCTCAGTCGTACCTTCTTCTGAATGACGTTTAGAGTTGTTATTTTGTTAGTTTAATCCTAAAACCTTTTATTCTGGAGTATAAAATTTGATAACTGTTCTAGTTCGAACTTTTTATGAAAAGATTATTGAGAATAATAATATTCTTAACGTGCTACACTTTTAAAAAATGGAAGGTCTATGTTTTGTTTAATTACTCCGACTAAACGCTAAACATTTTGTAGCTTTAAGTAAGTAGAGATCTGTTAACCTTCGAAATAATAATGAAGCAAGGTAAACAATGTAAATTGCTCGATTTACTAAATAAAAAAGATGCTAAAAATAATAGGGTTAGATCAATCAGAACTAAATAGAGCCACGCAAATGGCTAGGGACGATCGTACAACTTTTGAGACTATTATTTTTCAATTTGGACTTCAGGTAATAAAACAATTAAACAATAAATGGAATTATTTGAGCAAGAGAGTATAAGTTTCCCAACCTCTTATGAAGATATACTTAAGCGAATCAAGTCAATTGACCCTATTAAGTATGGATCTAGTAGGAATTATATTAATGGAGCAGTAAGTTATTTGTCTCCTTATATTTCAAGAGGAGTTATATCTACCAAATTAGTGTTTGAGGAGATCCTTCAGAGGGGACACCCAACAGGTAGAGTTCAAAAAATTATTCAGGAATTAGCATGGCGAGACTATTGGCAGCAGGTTTGGATAGCGAAAGGAGATGCTATTGATAATGATTTAAAGCACCAGCAATCACCTATTAATAATTCCGCTATTCCTGAAGCAATTTTTCATGGAAAAACGGGAATAAAAGCTATTGATTCTGCTATTGCAGAGTTTTACGAAACAGGTTATTTACACAATCATGTACGAATGTATATTGCCTCCATAGCGTGTAATATCGGTAAAAGCCACTGGAAGGTTCCTGCGCAATGGATGTATTATCATTTATTGGATGCCGACTGGGCTAGTAACGCTTTAAGCTGGCAATGGGTAGCGGGAGCGAATGCAAACAAAAAATACATAGCCAA
>CAJJCC010000025.1 GCA_905182585.1 uncultured Flavobacteriales bacterium | reverse complement strand
TGCCCTGCTATCTCTACAATTGCGTACATATATACAGTATATTAATTAATACAAAATTTTGGTTGGTAAAGATATCATTTTTATTCCTAATTGCAAAACGGTAAATGCCTGTGTTTTTACCTTGTTATTAGATAATCTATCAAAGGATTAATAATTGTTATAACAAATAAATACAGGAAGTAATATTATATTTATCTTTGTTTAAGTTGAATTTATCGTATTTTACTCATTTTGACGTTGTTATGGATATTTTTTTAAAAATAGAAGGTATGAGTTGTGGTCATTGTGTTTCCGCAGTTACTGATGTTTTACAAGAGGTTGAAGGTGTTGATGATGTTAATGTTTCTTTGGGAAGTGGTGAAGCTACTGTTAAAGGCTCATGTTCAAAAGAAGAATTATTAAAAGCGATTAATGAAACGCCAGGCTATAAAGCGTATTAATATGAAAAAGTTATTGTTTTTATTTTTATCAATTTTTTTAATGTCTTGCGAAGCACCAGTTGAAACGGCTTCTTTAAATATAGGAGTAGAAGGAATGTCATGTAGCCATTCTTGTGCCCCCTATATCCAAAAGAAATTATCAAAAACTGTAGGGGTGTTAAATGCTGAAGTAACTTTCGAAAATAAGGAAGCTAAGGTTGTGTTTGATAAAAACAAAGTCTCTAAAGAAGAGATCATTAAAACAATTCAAACAATTGCTGACGGTCAATACAAGGTAACTAGCGTTGAAGAAGAAAAGCAGAACGATATTGAATCAACTGAACCAACCGGTGATGAAAGTTCATTAAATGAGTTTGATATTTCAAATTCAGAGGTTTCATCTTCAAGTTACCAGTTACCCAATATCTTTAGTTTATTAAATTCTTTGTTAAATTAATTTGTCAAAAATTAGTTAACAATTTTACATATATCCGTAAGTTTGAGGTATGATTTTTTCTAAGCGTTTTATTCGTTTCAACTGGATAGTTTTAATACTCATTTATCTTGTGGTCATCGCAGGAAGTTTTGTGAGAATTACAGGAAGTGGAATGGGTTGTCCAGATTGGCCTAAATGTTTTGGAGCTTGGGTTCCTCCCACTAATGCAGAAGAACTTCCTGAAAATTATCGAGAAGCTTACCTTGATAAAAGAACCAAGAAAGTTGAAAAGTTCACTAAGATTCTCAACGCGATTGGAATGGAAGAAACCTCGGATGTTTTGAAAAAAAATCCATCGGTATATAAAGAAGAGCCTTTCAACGTTCAAAAAACATGGATAGAGTATGTTAACCGCTTGTTTGGTTTTCTTGCTGGAAACGCGATGTTATTGGTTTTCTTCTGGATATTATTTGCCTACAGAAAGTCAAAATTATTGTGGGTAAGTACAATCAACCTTGTTTTAATGGCATTTCAAGCCTGGTTTGGTTCTATTGTAGTTGCAACTAACCTTGTTCCTTGGACGATTACCATACATATGTTTATGGCGCTTTTAATTATAGGTATTCAAATATACTTCACTGTAGCGGCCTCTGGAAAGCAGCTTGTTTTTCAAAAATTTAGTGTTCCAAAATGGATGCTTGCTTTGTTGTGGGTGGTTTTTGTAATTATCTTTTATCAAATGTTTCTTGGAACTCAGGTTCGAGAGGCTATTGATTTATTAATCAAAAAAGGTATTGGCAAGGAATTTTGGACCGAAGGTGTTGGTTTACCGTTTTATATACATAGAAGTTTTTCGTGGCTTGTATTGGTTCTGCTTTTTATAATCTTTTGGTCCAATGAGAAAGGGCAGAGGTTTGGTGCCATTCGCTTGTCTTTCCTTGTTTTGTCCATGGAATTGTTTTCTGGAGTGTTGTTAGCTTACGTGGAAATGCCAGGGCTCGTTAGAACGATCCATTTACTATTTGCTTCAGTACTTTTCGGAGTTTTGTTTTGGTTTTTGATTCAAGCTAAGGCTAGAAAATCTTGAGTATTTACAATTTTAAATTCTGATTTATAATATATAATATATAATTCTGTGTATTGTACAAATTGTATTGCATTACTACAACCTAATTAATTTCCTAATTGAGAAAAAAATCATTTGAATGGAAAAATTTCAAATGGTTAGTTGTACTGACGATTATCGAAATATTATCAGGGGCAATAATGAGGTTAGAAGTGCCAAAATCTGCACAACTTTTACATGCTATTTTAAGTTTAACTCTTTTTTAAGTTCAACGAAACTTATACTTTTTTAGAGGAAAGAACTAAGCTTTCTTTTTCATAACATAGGTAACCGAACTGCACTTCTCTGGATTGAATTTTCCTTTGAGTGCAAATTTAATTCCTTTAAAAAGCCCCGGTAGCTTCTTTCCTGAACTGTATTGTTCGCTCAGCATCGAAACATAAGCTGCATCAAAAGGCATTGGCTTCAAATTAACCAATTTGAAATGATTCTCCTCCATTAACTTTTTCATCGTTGATGGGTTAAAGTGCCAAAGATGTATTGGAATATCCCAAGCTGCCCAAAACGATTTATAGTAATCGGCATCAAAAGAAGTGTGGTTAGGAACGGCAACAACGAATGTTCCGTTATCAGCAAGTAAACTATGGATTTTTTTAAGGTATCCTTTTAAATCGTGTACATGCTCCAGTACATGCCACATCGTAATAGCATCAAAATATTCATCCGGTAAATTGTATAAAGTTGGCGTGTCGTGCACTTGAAAATTAAATTTTGAAGCTGCATAATTTCGTGTTTCAGGATCTTGCTCAATTCCTTGAACTTTCCAACCTGCTTGAATCATTGTGTTTGAAAAATATCCTGTACCGGTACCTATATCCAGTAATTTCCCGGTTTTCTTTCCAGTAGAATTTATAACCAACTTCTTTTTCTTTTTTAACATATAGTCTCTTACTATATGATAAACCTTAAAGAACAATCCTTTTTGGGTGTCGGAATGGGAAACGTAATTTTCACTTTGATAATAAGTGCCAATAGAAGCCGCATCAGGAATGTTTTGTGTGAAATGAAAATCGCAATTCCCACATTTTACAATAGGAAAAGTTTCCCCAGTATGAGAATGATCTTTTAAAATAGATACATCTATAATATCTGTTGAATCACAAACTTGGCAATTCGTATGTTTAGTTAGTCCCATTATTTATATCCCTGAATAAAATCGGTAATCAATTGGAAGCACTCATTATATTTTGAAAGCGTTAAGTTTTCGGGAGTATCATATATATCATGGTAAGCTTTAGAGCCGCCAAGCGTGTATATGAAGATTGATTTTACGTTTTTTTGGTCAAACCAGTAATGATCACTATTTGCCGATGGACCTCTTTTTCCGACTTTAGATAAATAACCTTTTTCTTTATTGATTTTTGAAAACAAATCGTAAACGTCCTTGTGAACGGACCCATTAACCATTTTTATTCCTTCATCACCAGTACCCATAATATCTACGTTAATTTGTAAGTTAATTTTTTCAAGGGGGAAATAAGGGTTGTCTACATAATGTTTACTCCCTAATAAACCAGCCTCTTCAGCTCCAAAAGCAATGAATAAAATTGAATTCTTAGGTTTGTTTTCGGGTTTAGCGTAATGTTGAGCTAAGTTTAAAAGTAGTGCAGTTCCGCTGGCATTATCATTAGCTCCAGTAAAAACAGCATCAGGACCGAACATACCCAAATGATCGTAGTGTGCAGAGAAGACAATAAATGAATCTGGACGTTCACTTCCTTTTACGTACCCAATTACATTTTGAGTTATTTCATTCTTTTTTAATTTTGCTTCAATATCTAATTCAATTTCCTTATTACTGTATTTTAAACGATTCTTTTTAATAAAGATGATTGGGTAAGGGCGCTGAACTTGAGCCGTTCCCCAAGTGAGTTTTTTAGGTTCAACAATAATGATTCCTTTTGCTTGAAAAGGATTGTGAATCATATTGTTTAAAAACTCAAGTTGGACGGTATCTGTAATCCCCGTTTTATCTATAATTAAAAATGACTCTTTAAGGTCGGACTGAACGAACTGTCCCATTTTTTTAGGATTCCCAACGATTTTAGGGTTTAACCATTTTAATTTAAATTCTCCTTTAATAGTTGGGCAACTAGGATCTACTATGAAATCAACTCCAGCAAAAAGCAGCTTATTATCAATTAATACGTCAGTAATACCTCCAAAGGTGTTTACATTTATTTGAAACTCTTGTTTGAAATCAGAATCAAATCTTTCGAGTCCAAAATCATCAAATTTTTGAGCAATAAAATTAGCCGCTTTTAAATGACCATCTTTTATGTAACCCCTTCCTGCGTAATTATCTGATGTTAAAGTGTCAATTATATCTCTAGCCAATCCTTTGTCTTGTCCGAAGGTGAAAAGATTACTCAAGAATAATAAAGAAAGGAAAATTTGTTTCATATCTGAATTCAATAAATATCGTGCCGAATTTACGGAAATTATATAGAATGGAATGAGTTATCCTGTTGTTAAAACATTATATGTTTACTTACATTTGTTATTGTGTATTCATTAGTTCAACAAATTATTCTTAATTGCAAAGAAAATACCGATAAGGTAGCATTGAAAGGTGATGGCTTTGAGGTGAGTTATGGCGAGTTGTTTGATTTGGCAAAATCTTACGCTAAGGCAATTAAAGATGAAGACTTAAGGTCTAATTGGATTGGTGTAGATACAGCTTTAGGTTGGAAATGCTATGCCGCTATTTTAGGGTGTTGGTTAGCAGGGAAAGGCTATTTGCCAATTAATTTTTCGTTTCCAAAAAACAGAATTCAATCTATTATCAAGTCTAGTGGGGTTGAAGCTGTTATCTCTAATTCATATAATATTGAACTAAAATTAATCATACCAAAACCTTGTTTCGAATTAAAAGAAACTTCGGGTGAATGGTCATATCTTTTATATACAAGTGGAACTACTGGTGCTCCCAAAGGGGTGCCGATTAAAATGGGAAATTTAGAAGCGTTTGTAAATCATTATCAAACGCATGAAAATATTGATTTTAAATCATCTGACGTTTTTCTTCAGAGTTACGAATTAACATTTGATGTAAGTGTTTTTTGCTTTTTAATGGCGTTTGTAAATGGAGCCACCTTGGTATTGCCAAACTCAAATAAGACCAAACAATTAAGCTTGTTTAAAGCAATGTTGGATTATGAAGTTACTGTTGCAAGTTTTGTTCCCTCGGTAATTCGGTTGACAAAGGATTTTTTACCTCGTGTCCAATTTCCGCAATTACGCTATTCTTTTTTCAGTGGCGAAGCCTTAATGGGAGAAGATGCTAAAGTTTGGATGAATTCATTGCCTAAGGCGCAAGTTTATAATTGTTATGGACCAACCGAAACTGTAATTGTTTGCACCGAAGAACTATTAAATGAATTAGATGATTCTTATTTTAATAATGGCCTTCCTTTACCATTAGGTAAAAAGTTTGATGGGGTTGAATTGGAATTAATTGACGGTGAAGTCGTTTTTTCAGGTAGGCAAACGTTTGAAGGTTATTTAAATAATAAAGTAATTAATCGATTTGCATCTGGAGATTTAGCACATTTTGATTCAAAGGGAAAATTGCTATTTGATGGTCGTAAGGATAATCAAATACAATGGAACGGTTATCGAATTGAATTAGAAGAAATAGAGAGTACGTTATCTAAAGCTTTAGGCGTTTGGGTTAAATGTATTTATTTAAAATCTACTCAGAATTTAATTGTTTTCAGTTTGGAAGATGATAAATTGGTGAGTTCTAAAATAAAGGAACTTTTCCCAAATTATTATAAACCAAGTAGGGTTGTGACCGTTGAGAAAATCCCTCTGAATTTAAATGGGAAATTGGATTCGGGAGTACTTTTAAATATAGCGAAATCAAGTTTTTAGTGCTATTAAATCGTCAGTCTTAATTCGTATATTTGTAATTCGATTATGATTGACGAGCAGAGTATAGAAGATTTAGAGTTTGATGTTTTACGTCGGTTTTTAGCAAACTATTGTAAATCAGAGAAGGCCAAAATTAATGCTGGACGAATTAAGCCTTTAGAATCTTTAAACGATGTGAAAAATGAGTTTTCTATTCTTGAAGAAATTCAAGCTGTTTATTTAAATGATGATATTAGTTTCCCACACGCCAGTTCAGAAGATATTGATCACGCTTTAAAAGTTTTAAGGGTTGAAAATGGCGTGCTTATTTTAGACGAATTAGTACGTGTGTTTAAGCTTTGTTTGGGAACAGAGGTATTAATTAAATTCGCGAAAAAGCATAAAGATAACTACCCGAAAGTATTTGAGGCTTGTGTTCATATTGATAGTGTACAGGAGCTTTTAAAGATTATAAGATCAGTTTTAAATAAAAAGTTAGAAATTGACAATAATGCTTCTCCTGATTTAGCAAAAATTAGGGCTCAGCTGAAATCTCATCAAAAAGCCATTAATTCCAATTTTGAATCGGCGCTTAGGCAATATAAAAAAGAAGACTTTTTAGATGTTACCGAAGAAACTTATTTGGATGGCAGAAGGTTATTGGTTGTTATATCAGCGCATAAAAGGAAAGTAAAAGGGAAAGTACAAGGCGTAAGTTCAAAAGGAGCTTTTAATTATATAGAGCCTAACATAAATATTCCTTTAAATAAGGAGCTTGATCAGTTAAGAATTGATGAATCCAATGAGGTGTTTAAGATACTTCAAACCATAACGTTTGAGTTAAGAGGTGAAAAAAGAAATTTAGAAGCCTTTGAACGATTACTAATTCGTTTTGATTTGTACAATGCGAAAGTTCAGTTCGCAGAAACCTATAGTGGGGTAATTCCTAAAATGAATGCAGTAAAAAAGATGTATTGGGAAGAAGCCTACCATCCAATTTTACTGTTGAAGAATAATGAATTGAATCTTCCTACAATTGGACAGGATTTTGATTTAAAAAAGGAAAAGAGATTCTTAGTTATCTCAGGACCAAATGCAGGAGGTAAATCAATAACCTTAAAAACGGTTGGATTACTTCAGATTATGTTTCAGAGTGGACTTTTCGTTCCCGTTAAAGATGTAAGTGAATTTTGTTGGTTTAACAATATTTTATCAGATATTGGAGATAATCAATCCATAGATAACCAGCTAAGTACTTACAGTTATCGATTGTCTAGAATGAAGCTGTTTTTGAATGTTGTAGATGAAGATTCCTTAATCCTATTGGATGAGTTTGGAAGTGGTTCCGATCCTGATTTAGGAGGGGCTTTAGCAGAGGTTTTTTACGAGGATTTATATGATAAAAACTGTTTTGCAGTTATTAACACCCACTATACTAATATAAAAATATTAACCTCTAAAAAAGAAGAGGCAACGAACGCCTTTATGTTGTTTGATTCTGATGAGTTAAAACCTTTATATAAACTGTCTGTAGGTCAGCCTGGCTCGTCTTTTACTTTTGAGGTGGCCGAGCTGAACGGTATCGGTAAAAGTTTAATTAAAAGAGCGCAAGCAAAGGTGTCTGACACTAAAGTTAATCTTGATAATTTAGCTTCAGGATTACAGAAAGAGAAATCGGATTTTAATAAAGCGAACAAGCTTCAGAATAAGACTACAAATGAATCACGTGTTTTGATAAAAGAATATGATTTGAAGTTGCAGGATTTATATGATAAGGCAAATCAGCAGCATCGGTTTTATGAACAGCAGAATAAGTTTGTTAAGGTTGGAAAAAGAGTTTTTGAGTTAATTGGAAAACATCTTTCTGATGAATCTAACAAAGATTTTAATCTTGCGATAAAGAAATTCGTTTCTATAGAGAAAAGTAGAGCTAAGGATCATAAAGACGCTCCAGCTTTAGATCGAAAAGTAAAAGCACCAAAGATTCCGAAGCCTGCTAAAAAAGTGGTAAAGGAAGTTGCTCAAGAAAAGCCAAAAAACTTAAAGCCTATTGTTGTTGGAGGAAGAGTAAAGATTGTAGGTAATTCTAAATCGGGAATTGTAGAGAGTTTAGATGGAAGAAATGCTAAAGTTATTGTTGGTAGTTTCAGAATAAAAGCAAAAGTAATTGATTTAGAGGCTATATAGAGTTAATGAGTTTAACCTTTTCAGTTGTATATTAAAATTTAATTCGTATTTCAAACCTATTTGTGAATTTCCTATTTTTAAGTCATGACTCAAATTCAAAAATCAAGTTTTAAGTTTTTAAAGGATATTACTGAGCATAACAATCGCGATTGGTTTGCCGAGCATAAAGAGGATTATCAAAGTCATCATAATAGCTTTGTGGATTTCTCTGATAATTTGATTGATTTAATGAGGATGCACGATAATATAGAAACTCCAACCGGGAAAAAGGCAGTTATGCGGATTTATCGAGATGTTCGGTTCTCAAAAAATAAAGCCCCATATAAAACGTATTCTGGAATGAGTTTTAAAAGAGGAACTCAACTTTTAAGAGGAGGTTATTACGTCCATATTGAACCTGGTAATTCATTTGTTGGTGGAGGTTTTTGGGGTCCTAATAAAGATGATTTATTGAGGATTCGTAAAGGAATTGAAACTGATCAAGAAGAATTTAGAACTGTTTTAAATTCGGATAAATTCAAGTCCGTATTTGGAGTGTTAGAGGGAGAGCAGTTAAAAACTTGTCCCAAAGGTTTTGATAAAGATTCCACAGCTATTGACTTGTTAAGGTATAAACAGTTTTTGATTAAAAAAGACTTTTCAGATGATGAGGTCCTAAAGGCTGGTTTCTTACAAAATACAAATGAAGTATTTGAAGCAATGAGACCGTTTTTTGATTTGATGAGTTACATTTTAACAACGGATGCAAACGGTGTCCCATTATTTGAAGAGTAAGAGATGAGAATAGATAAATATTTATGGTGTGTTCGTTTACAGAAAACACGATCAAAATCTTCGAAATTTATAGAAGGTGGTAATGTGAAGATTGTTAACGAAGTTATTAAAAAGAGTAGTAAAGAGATTAAAATAGACCAAACATTCTCCATAAGAGATCAACCGATTTGGAGAAAGTATAAAGTGCTTGATATTCCGAAGGCGCGAGTAGGCGCGAAATTAGTTGTTGATTTAATAACCGAAATTACTTCAGAAGTTGATTTAAAATTATTAGCTGAATTACAGAAGCAAAATCAGGAAAACAGATTAAAGGGAATGCTAGGAAGACCCACTAAAAGAAATAGAAGGGACTTAGACGATTTTTTCGAAGATTGAGCACTAATTAATTGTACTCAATTAATTACGCTATTACTTTTATAACTGTGGATTGTTCCTTAATTGTAATAGTGTCTCCAATTCTTATTTTACATCTTTTTCTAGTATCGACAGTCCCATTTAAAAGGACTTGTCCGTTTGATATAACTTGATTGGCTACACCGCCAGATTCAACAATATTTAAAAACTTGAGTAATTTATTTAATTCAATAAATTCTTTTCCTTGTAAACTAAACTCCATTTTCCAAATGTAGCGCTAATAACCTGTTTTTTGCCTAAAAGACTAAAGGAACTTAACTATAAATTGGATGCTAAGTGGTTATTGCCATAAAGAATTAAGAAGTGTATCTTTGCAATTGGGTAAAGATTGATTAGTTTCAATTCAGTTAAAGTTGATTGGGGTTAGGCCCCCACTCACAATTTTTTCAGAATCATTCTACTTCTCATATTGTTGGACTAACTTTGAAGCATTGAAAAAAATACTTGTCATAAGGTTCAGTTCTATTGGTGATATTGTTTTAACAACTCCTGTTATTCGGTGTTTGAAGCATAAATATCCCGATTCTGAAATTCATTTTATAACAAAGAAAAGTTTTATTAACGTAGTTGCTTCCAACCCTTATATTTCAAAAGTTATTTCGATTGATAAGGAAGTAAAAGAGGTTGCTCAACAGTTAAAGAAAGAAGGATATAGTTTTGTTGTAGATCTGCATAAAAATATTCGATCAAGACAAGTAATCTCTGCCGTAAAGGCAAAAAATACATCATTTAAAAAATACAACTGGGAGAAGTTTTTGTTAACGCATTTCAAGTTGAATAAAATGCCTGATTTACATATCGTAGATCGTTATTTGGCAACTATTTCAGAATTAGACGTAGTGAATGATTTAAAAGGCTTGGACTTTTTTATCGACCCTAAAAATAAAGTATCTGACTTGCCATTTGATAATTATCTTGCCCTTGTTGTAGGGGCAGCCCACCAAACAAAAGCCTTAACCGCTCAGAAAATATCCGAGATTATTGAGTCTGTAAATTTTCCTATTGTACTTGTAGGGGGCGAAGATGATAAGGAAAAGGGCGAGAAAGCAATTTTTTTAAGTGATGATTCATCTCAGGTTTTTAATGCTTGTGGCACGTATAATTTAGAACAATCAGCAAGTATCTTAAAGCAATCAAAATGTGTAATTACGCCAGATACTGGAATGATGCATATCGCTTCAGCATTAAATAAACCGGTAATAAGTATTTGGGGAAATACAGTTCCTGAATTTGGAATGTACCCTTATATTCCTCAATCAAAAGAATTAGTACACATTGTTGAGGTTAAGGAAATAAATTGTAGACCTTGCTCAAAAATAGGGTATGAAAAATGCCCAAAACAACATTTTAATTGCATTCAAAATATTGATGTTCAAGAAGTAAAAGAAATAGTTGATCGGTATATTTAGTGTCTTAAATATATTCTCGCTGTTATCCCTCAATTCCGCTTCGTAAACTCTTCAAAAAAAAGTATCTTTATCCCAATAATTTTAGTCAGATGTATCAAGAATTAAGCGAACAAGAAATTCAGAGAAGAGAAAAGTTAGTTAAGTTGAGAGAAATGGGTATCGATCCTTATCCTGCAGAGGAGTTTAAGGTTGATTGCTCAGCTGAGGATATCTTGAAAAATTACGAAAGTAATAAAACACTGTATAAAACGGTGACTTTTGCAGGAAGGCTAATGAGAAGAAGAATGATGGGTAAAGCCGCATTCGCTGTTCTTCAAGATTCGTCTGCTAGAATTCAGCTTTATTTTAATCGTGATGAAATTTGTCCGGGTGAGGACAAAACGATGTATAATGACGTTTTTAAAAAGTTAGTTGACTTAGGAGATATCATTGGAGTCAAAGGGTATGTATTTACAACTGAGGTTGGTGAAATTACAATTCATGTAAAGGAATTTGTGATTTTAACTAAATCAGTAAAGCCTCTTCCTCAACCTGTAATTGATGCAGATGGAAAGGAACATGATGCTTTTTCTGACCCCGAACAAAGATATCGTCAGCGTTATGTTGATTTAAATGTAAATCCAGAAGTTCGTGAGACCTTTATTCAAAGGTCAAAGGTGGTTAGTACAATGCGTAATTTCTTAGGAGATAAAGGTTACTTAGAAGTTGAAACTTCTGTTTTACAGCCAATTTATGGAGGTGCAGCAGCAAGGCCGTTTAAAACGCACCACAACACGTTAGATATGACGTTGTATTTGCGAATAGCAAACGAGTTGTATTTGAAAAAGTTAATCGTTGGTGGCTTTGATGGCGTTTATGAATTTGCGAAAGATTTCAGAAATGAAGGAATGAGTAGATTTCATAATCCTGAGTTTACTCAAATGGAACTTTATGTTGCTTATAAGGATTACAACTGGATGATGGACATGGTTGAAGAGATGGTAGAGAAAATCGCTATTGCTTTACACGGTGAAACTAAAGTTACAGTTGGTGAAAACGTAATTAATTTTGCTCGTCCATGGAAGCGTTTAACCATGTTTGAAGCAATTGAAGAATATACAGGTATAGATATTTCGGAAATGGATGAAGTTGAGTTAAGAGCAACTGCTCAAAAACTTGAAGTTCCTATTGATGAAACAATGGCTAAAGGGAAATTAATTGATGAAATTTTTGGTGAAAAATGTGAAGGGTTATTAATTCAACCTACATTTATTACTGATTATCCAGTTGAAATGTCTCCATTAGCTAAGAAACATAGATCTAAAGAAGGTTTAGTTGAACGTTTTGAGTGTATTTGTAACGGAAAAGAAATCTGTAACGCATACTCAGAGTTAAATGATCCAATTGATCAAAGAAAGCGTTTTGAAGATCAGTTAGAACTTGGTAAAAGAGGTGATGATGAGGCAATGGTATTGGATGAGGATTTCTTAAGAGCAATCGAATATGGAATGCCCCCAACTGCTGGCTTAGGAATTGGAATTGACCGTTTATCGATGATCATGACGAATTCTAACTCTATTCAGGATGTATTGTTTTTCCCTCAAATGAAACCAGAAGCTAAGAAAGGTCCTGAATTATCAGGAAATGAAAAAGCTGTGGTAGACATTTTATTGAATGAAACTAAAATGGATTTAAGTGTTCTTAAATCTAAGTTAGATTTAAGCAACAAGGCTTGGGATAAAACCTTAAAAGGTTTGGGTAAAGCTGGTTTAACTAAAGTGACCAAAACTGAAGAAGGTTTAATAATTGAATATTTAGGATAAGGTTGTGTTAGGAAATTCAAATATAGCAGTTGTTGGAGGAGGAAGCTGGGCTACAGCTTTATCCAAAATTCTATTGAATAATGTAGAAGAAATTAATTGGTGGGTTCGCCGTGAAGAAACGGCTGAATACATTAAGAATTTCGGTCATAATCCTAATTATATCTCTTCTATTGAATTTGATACTGAAAAATTGAA
>CAJJCC010000024.1 GCA_905182585.1 uncultured Flavobacteriales bacterium | reverse complement strand
CCTTTAAACTTTTCTATTGGGGATTCGTTCGTCCAAATTGTCCCTAAAAATGCACAGCCCCAAAAACCCATATTAAAAGCATTTTTGATATTGTGAACATCAACTCCGCCTAACGCGACAACTTGATAGTTGGACCGCTGTATAGCGCTTGATAAACTAAACTCTTTAAATCCACTTTGATAATCTTTACTTGTAATCGAATCGAATATTGGACTTAAAAAAACGTAGTCATATAAATCGTCATATTGATCTAAATCATTAATAGAATGCAAAGATGTTGAAATTGTTATCCAAGGGTTTTTTCTTTTAATCGATCTAATTTTAAACCAAGTTTTGAATCTCTCTTTTTTAGACTTTGCCGTTAAATGAATCCCTTTAAGATTATACTTAAGTGCTAATTTATGATGAGAGTGAACAACAATTCGGCTATGATAATCAGAAGGAATCTTATTGAGATAAGATTTCATCTTTTTAATACTGTAATGCGGCTTTCTTAAATGGAAGATACCTAGTCCGTCTTCAAATAAATTGATAACGCGATCAATCTCATTTTCAATTGGTTTTTGTGGAGAAAGAACAATAGTTTTCATTTATTCCGCATTTTTATTTTAGAAATAGCTTCTATGAGATTGGTGTTTTGTTCGAATGCGTTTCCAACCACTACAATTGTAGCCCCCGCATTCCATGCACTGGCTGCTTTTTCTTCTGAATTAATACCTCCGCCTATAATGATTGGAGCGTCGGTAGCGTTAAAAGTGGCTTTAATCATTTCCGCAGTAACCGGGGTTTGTGCACCACTACCTCCATCTAAAAAGTTTAGTTTAAGCCCTAACATTTCACCAGCCATCGCCGTAACGGCAGCAATATTTGGTTTGTTGTGAGGAATTGGAGTAGAGTTACTCATATATGAAGCTGTAGTTTGTGCACCGCTATCAATTAATAAATAGCCCGTAGGTATAACTTCAATTCCTGATGCTTTAACCAAAGGAGCCGCTTCAACTTGTTTACCAATCAGTAATTCTGCATTTCTTCCTGATGTTAATGAAAGAAATAAAACAGCATCGGCTTTTTTGCTTACCTGATAAATACTCCCCGGAAATAAAATAGTAGGAATATCACACTTGGATTTAATGAATTCAAGTGTTTCATCTAAACAATCGTTGGTGATCATGCTTCCTCCAATGAAGAAGAAATCAACCTTATTTGTAACGGCAAGTTCAACTTGAGTCTTTAATAACACCGTTGAAAGGTTGTCTGGATCAATTAAAACCGCCAATCCTTTTCGATTGGATTCTTTTAATTTATATATGTAATCTAATGTTTTTCCCATTTGTGTGTGCTAAAATAACGCTTTCTTTAGTTGAAACAAATAGACATATAGTATATATTTATTTTGATTTGGTGTATAATCTACATAGTTTTGATACTATTACAAAAATAAAAGATATGTCTGACTCAAATAACAATTACAAAGTAAAAGATATTTCCCTTGCTGATTGGGGGAGAAAGGAGATTTTATTAGCTGAAGCAGAAATGCCAGGACTAATGGAATTACGATCTGAATATGCTGAATCAAAGCCATTAGCAGGAGCAAGAATTGCGGGTTGCCTGCACATGACTATTCAAACTGCTGTTTTAATCGAGACTTTAACAGCTTTAGGCGCTGAGGTAACTTGGTCATCATGTAATATCTTTTCAACTCAGGATCATGCTGCTGCAGCAATTGCTGTAACTGGAGTTCCTGTTTTTGCATGGAAAGGTTTAACTGATGACGAGTTTGACTGGTGTATCGAAAAGACTTTAAAAGGGTTTAAAAACGGTAAGGCATTAAATATGATTTTGGATGATGGTGGAGATTTGACGAATATGGTATTCGATCAATTCCCTGCATTAGTTGAAGGAATCAAAGGTTTATCTGAAGAAACAACTACTGGTGTTCACAGATTACTCGAAAGAGAAAAGAATGGTACGTTAGTAATGCCTGCAATTAACGTAAATGATTCAGTTACTAAATCTAAGTTCGATAACAAATACGGATGTAGAGAATCATTAGTTGATGGAATTAGAAGAGCAACTGATGTTATGATGGCAGGTAAGGTTGCTGTTGTTGCTGGTTTTGGTGATGTTGGTAAAGGTTCTGCTGAATCTTTAAGAGGAGCAGGAGCTAGAGTTATTGTAACGGAAATTGATCCTATTTGTGCTTTACAAGCAGCAATGGAAGGTTTTGAAGTTAAAAAAATGGATACTGCAATTTTGGAAGCTGATATCGTAGTTACAACTACTGGTAACTTCAACATTATTGTTGGTCGTCATTTTGAAGTAATGAAAGACAAAACAATCGTTTGTAACATCGGACATTTTGATAACGAGATTGACATGGCTTGGTTAAATGGAACTTATGGTGATACGAAAGTAAACATCAAACCACAAGTTGATAAATACACCGTGAAATCAGGAAATGAAGTTTTAGTTCTTGCCGAAGGTAGATTAGTAAACTTAGGTTGTGCGACAGGGCACCCATCATTTGTGATGAGTAACTCATTTGCTAACCAAACTTTAGCGCAAATTGAACTTTGGGTGAACGCAGCTAACTACGAGAATAAAGTGTATACTTTACCTAAGTATTTAGATGAAAAAGTAGCAAGAGCTCATTTAGCAAAAGTTGGTGTAGAATTAGAAGAATTAACAACAGAACAAGCTAAATATATAGATGTTCCAGTTGAAGGCCCTTATAAGCAAGAACAATACAGATATTAATCGATCATATAAGATTGAAATAAATAAAAAAGGCCTCGTTAGAGGCCTTTTTTATGCTATATATGAATTACTTTGAAGTATTAATTCCATATATGAATGATGTTTCCATCAAAACTGGTATTGTAGGCCTTAAGGGGTAATTGTGATGGGCCTTCGATTAAAACCCCATCCAGTAATTGAAACCTAGAAGAACAACAAGTATCTAAGGCATATAAATCGGTTTCATCAACCGAAACTTTAGAACATGCATTTTCTGGTGAATAAGGACAGTGTCTTTCGTAAGCAAGAAAATTTTCGTTGTCTAAATTAAAAAGGATAATCCCTTTAGATCCACCATTAGCATAACTCCAACTTCCTAATCCAGCTAAGTTTTGATATTGTGGATTTTGAATATTAATGTAAACATCAACGTTTACGTCGGGGATTCCATCGTATTGGTTTCGACAGGAAATGATGGACATAAAAAGCGTTAATCCTAAAATTAATCTTAGTTTGAATCTCATAATGATAAAGCTAATCAAAAATGGTTTTGAGAACCAAACGTTAAATAATTAACTTTAGCATCTAATTCTTTTGATGATGAGAAAAATAATAGCGCTTTTAGGTTTATTTACATTTTTGTTAGCAGTCCCTCAAACTTCATTTGCTCAAGATGAACGAGAAACGGAAGCAAGAGCGGAATTAGATAATAAAAAACAAAAAAGTGAAGAGGAGATTAGAAAGCTAATGACAAAAAGGCATTTAGCTGGTCAGTCTAAAGAAACACGTAAAAGAATAAAGCGAAGTTTGAGGGAAGCTGAGCGAAGAAAAAAAGGGAAAAGTCCTCAATCCTGGTATGATGGGATGTTTAGGAGGAAGCAAGGTAAAAAGCGAAAGAAAAACAGTTAATCCACTATTGTGTAAACCTTTGAATTAATGTATTTTTAAATACTGATATTAGACTCCTGCTTAAGAATATTCATATATTACTCTTATTGGTTTTCGCAACTGTTTCAAGTATTGCTCAATCTGGAGAAATATACGGTACAATTTCAAGCGAAGACGGCGACTCTTTAGGGGCGACTTATGTTTCCTTGTTTAAAGGAGGGAATCAAGTTTCGGCCACATATTCGGATTTTAATGGAGCTTACTCACTTACTGGATTAGCTCCCGGTAAATATGATGTTTCCGTTGAAGCTATTAGTTTTCAAATTAAAAGAATCAACGAGGTTATCGTAGGGACAAATCAAAAGGTAGAGGTTCCGTTTAAACTAATTACAGAAGCTACTTCACTAGGGGCGGTAGAGATTATTACCTACCGAAAGCCTCTAATCGATAAGGATAGGCAAGCTAAAATATATACAGGAGAAGAAATAGAACAATTAGCTGTTCGTGATATTTCTGCAATTGTAGCAACATCAGTTGATGTTGTAAGTCAGGATGATGGAAGCGGAGATCTTAATGTAAGAGGTCAGCGTTCCGAGGGAACTCAAATGATTGTTGATGGAATCAAGATAAACGGTAAGTTAAGTATTCCACAAAACGCAATAGAGCAAGTAGAAGTTATTTCGGGAGGAATTCCTGCTATGTATGGAGATAATATTGGGGGAGTCATTATTGTGACTACAAAAGGATCGAGTGCAAAGGCTTTTGGAGGTTTTGAAACCGTTACTTCAACTGGCTTAGATGGCTATGATTATAATTTAATTACGGCTAATTTTTCAGGCCCTATTTTAAAAAGAAAAAAAGATTCTTTGGGTAATGTTATTAAAAAATCGCCGTTGGGCTTTTTAATTTCAGGGGAGTATCGATTTGTAAACGATCCTCGCCCTTCTATTTTAGGAGCATGGTCGCTTCCCGAAAATATTTTAAATGATTTAGAGCAAAACCCTTTAAGAGCAGGAGCAAACGGATCAGGAACAGTGAGAAACAGCGAATACGTTACTTTGGCTGATTTACAAAAGAATAAAGCAAGAGAAAACGTTGAAGGACAAAATGTAAACGTGACCGGTAAGATTGATTTTCAGCCTACAAAAAATAGCACTTTAACTGCAGGAGGAAACTATAATTATTCCAAATCGCATACCTATGTATATTCATATTCGTTGTTCAATTCTGTAAATAATCCTGAATATATTAAGCATGATTACACTGCTTTTTTAAGGTGGAAACAACGCTTAAATACGGATTCAGTTTCTTGGGTAAAAGGGGCATATTACCAATTACAGGCCGATTATTCAAGATCGATAGGCGTTAATTGGGATGATAGTCATAAAGATGATTTTTTTAAATATGGATATGTTGGTCAATTCAAGACACATAAAAAGGCACTCTATGATTACGAAAATGGTGGTGCAAATGGGGACGCTTATTATTTTCAGGGAGATCAAGATGTATTGTATGAGTTTTTAGGTGGAGGAGATAATCCAAATGCAGCAAATTATGCTTCCCAATTTTATTCTTTGTATAATAATTACTCAGAGGGGAATTATGAAAACTGGAGTCAGGCTCAAAGTGGCGGTGCTTTATTAAACGGAGATCGTCCTGAGCATGTTTATGGATTATGGTATAATACAGGAAGGCAATATAATGGATATTCAAAAGAGGAGAATAATCAGTTGCGTTTTAATGGTTTTTTTGCTGCTAATTTTTTTAAAAATCACCAAGTTAATATAGGATTTGAGCACGAGGAACGAATTAAAAGAGCCTATTTTATGAGTCCGATTGGTTTATGGGAGCAGATGAGACAATTGGCAAATGCTAAAAATACAGAGTTAGATTTAAATAATCCTGAATTAACATATAGTAATGGTGTTTTTACAGATACGGTTAATTACAACTACTTGTATCAAGGTTTAGAAGGAGGAAAAGGGTTTTATGAAAATATAAGAGATCAAAATGGGATGGCTTATGATGAGTTTTATGATTCTGATTTTTATGGTCCAGAGAATTATAATTTATCTCTTTTTTCTGCTGATGAAATGTTAGGCGTCGATGGATTGGTTTCGGCATATGGTTATGATTATACAGGTAGAAAAATTAAGACGGGAAGTTTTGCCGATTACCTTCAGAAGAAAGATGACAAAGGTTCTTTTTTAAGACATTCAGCCCCGTTTAATCCCATTTATTCATCAGGATATATTCAGGATAAATTTCAATTTAATGATATTGTTTTAAATATTGGATTAAGAATAGATCGATATGATGCGAATCAAATGGTTTTAAAAGATCCTTATTTGTTATACGATAGTTATAAGGCAAAGGATTTAAACGTTGATTACGATGTGCCTAATACAATTGATGATGAAGCTGTTGTTTATATTAATGATGCCGATATGGAAAACCCAACTGTGCTGGGGTATAGATTAAAGTCTAATTGGTTTGATGCCGACGGGAAATCCATTGCTGACCCATCATTAATTGCAGAAAAATCAGCAACGGGTGAAGTGACTCCTTTTTTGAAAGACCCAAGCACTAAAATTGGGGATGCTAATTTTGATCCTAAATCATCTTTTAAAGATTATGAGGCTCAAATCATAATTATGCCTCGTATTTCGTTAACGTTTAACTTGACTGAAACATCGTCTTTCTTCGCGCATTATGATATATTGTCACAGCGTCCATCTGCCCTCCAAAGTTATTTTATTCCTTTCCAGTATTTAAATTTAGAAAACAATGTGGGTGGATTTTTAACGAATCCTGATTTAAAACCACAGCGAACAATTGATTATGAAGTGGGTTGCCAAAAAGCATTAAATGAAAAAAGCGCAATAACCTTGTCTGCATATTATCGAGAAATGAAAGACCTAATTCAAATTACAGGTATGACATATGCTTCTCCAAGTAATTATCTTACCTACGGAAATTTGGATAAGGGTTTAGTAAAAGGTTTATCTGTGAAGTATGATTTAAGACCTATTTATTCTAATATTTCATTAAACGTAGGATACAGTATACAATTTGCTGACGGAACAGGATCTTCCCCCGTTTCAAGTGCAGCTCTTGTTCAGCAAGGATTTCCTGATTTGAAGGTAATGCTTCCTTTAGATTTTGATCAACGCCACACTATAAAGAGTGTTTTTAATTATGCGTTTAAGCCAGGTAAGAAATACAAAGGTCCAGACTGGAATGGTAAAGGAAGATCTATTTTAGGTGGCCTTTCGGCTAACTTTGTAAGTAAATTAAGTTCGGGTCGACCGTATACTGGTCAATCGAATTTTACTCCTGAAGGAAGTTTGGTGAACGCCGAGCGAAAAGCTTTAGATGGATTGATTAATGGAAACCGATTACCATGGATTTATACAACCGACATGCGAATTAGTAGGAAGTTTATTTTTGGACTGAAAAAGGAATCAGATTTTAAACTGAAGTCGGAATTATACCTTGTGGTTACCAATCTGTTTGACACAAAAAACATTGTTAAAGTATACAGTTCAACAGGGAATCCTGAGGATGATGGTTATTTAAATGCAGCAAGTTCACAATCGCAAATTTCTACACAAACGAATTACGAGTCTTACACTGATTTATATGCTTTAAAAATTGCCAATCCTGCTAATTATGCTTTACCAAGGCAAATACGATTAGGGTTTGTAATGACGTTTTAAAATGAAGAAAACTTTAAGTCTCATATTACTAATTATTATTGCTTTTTCAGCACGGGCTACTTTTATTAAAAAGAGTGGCAACAGCACAAGTAATTTTCAATTTAGATCGGCGAATTGTAAGGCCCCAACTTCAAGAGTTGATTTAGACATTAATAATGTTCGAACCACTATTCTTAACGGTGGCGATTTGTGGTGGGATTTAGATAATGCTAAATACGAGATTCCTAAAGGGAGTGGAAAGCACTCAATTTTTGCAGGATCGATAATGATTGGGGGAGTTGATGAAACAGGGAACTTAAAAATGGCAGCCTTAACGCATCGCGATGGGGGAACTGATTTTTGGGCTGGGCCAATTGATCAGAATAGCATATCTACTACCTCTGATGTTTGTGAAGAATATGATAAACATTACAAGTTAAATAAAAAGGATATAGAAGAATACGTAACCGCTTTTATCGCAGGTGAAAGTCCACCTATTCCTCCATCGATGCAAAATTATCCTGCTCATGGAGATGTTGGTGCTGGTCACGATTATTATTTAGCACCATTTTTTGATGCGGATTCTAACGGTACATATGACCCTTCTAAAGGAGATTACCCTGCGTTTGATTTAGGAGGGAACAACAAAAGGTACGCTAATGGAAAGTTAAGAGGGGATCAAAATATTTGGTGGGTTTTTAATGATGTAGGAAACATTCACACAGAGTCTGGTGCAAATGCAATCGGGTTAGAAATTCAAGCACAAGCATTTGGATTTTCCACAAATGATGATGTAAACAACATGACATTTTATAATTACAAAATAATCAATCGCTCAACCTTTACAATAAACGATTGCTATATGGGCGTTTGGGCAGACACTGATTTAGGTTATGCATTTGATGATTATGTTGGTTGTGACGTCGAAAGAGGTTTAGGTTATTGTTATAATGGAGACGCCAATGATGAAACTGGCGCAGGATATGGTAATGACCCACCTGCTGTTGGAATCGATTTCTTTGAAGGTCCAACAGCTGATGTTTTTGACGGTATTGACAATGATCGTGACGGAGTGATTGATGAAGAAGGAGAGTTGATTTCGATGTCGAAATTTGTTTATTACAATATAGGGGCAGGAGATCAAGGAGATCCTAATACAGCTACAGATTATTACAATTATATTCGTGGAAGATGGAAAAATAACTCACCAATGGAGTATGCAGGGAATGGTTTTAATTCTAGCGGTATTGCTTGTGATTTTATGTTCCCTGATGATTCCGATCAGGAAAAGTATTGGGGAACAAAAGGTGTTGTTGTAGCACCTTGGAACGAAAGTAATGCAGGTAATGCAGTTGGAGATCGAAGGTTTATACAATCTGCAGGGCCTTTTACGCTTGAACCTGGAGCAGTAAACTTCATAACAACAGGTGTGGTTTGGGCTCAGGCAACTCCAGGAGAAGGGGCTTGGTCGGCTGTACAAAACTTAAAAGCTGCAGATGATTTAGCACAAGCCCTTTTTGATAACGATTTTCAAATTTTAAATGGACCTGATGCGCCTGATTTAGTTGTTCAGGAAATGCAAAATGAATTAATATTTTATATCGAAAATTCAGAGACAAGTAATAACTATAAAGAAAGTTACGAAGAATTAGACCCTTCTATAGTTGCTCCTTTGGGTATTAATTATGACAGCTTATTTAAGTTTCAAGGTTATCAGGTTTATCAATTGAAAAAAGCATCTGTTTCCAGTTCTGAATTAGGTGATGCGACTAAAGCAAGATTGGTTTGGCAGAGCGATATTGAAGATGGTGTAGGTAGGTTAGTAAATCAGATTTATGATAATGATATTGGATTTGATGTACCAACAATCATGGTAAATGGGAAGGATGAAGGAGTCGAACATTCTTTTTCGATTACAAAGGATTTATTTGCCACTGGAGATGATCGTTTGATTAACCATAAAGAATATCATTACATGGTTGTCGCCTACGCTTTTAATAATTATTTAAATTATGCAAACGGTAACGGGGGTCAGAAAACACCGTTCAAAGCAGGAAGAAGAAATATTAAAACATACAGTGTTGTTCCGCATGACGCTTCAATAGAAGGAAATGGAACAAATATTCAGTCTGGGTTTGGAATGTCTCCTAAAATCAAAAGAATTTCAGGGATAGGAAATGGAGGGCGATTTGTAAACCTATCCAAGGAGTCTATCAATGCGATTTTAACTTCTTCAAATCATAAAATTAATGAGCCTGAATACAGTTATTATGGCTCGCCAGTAGGTGTTAAAGTTATCGACCCTGTAAAAGTGCCAAACGGGGATTTTAGGTTTGAGTTATTGGATACTGTTACGATAAATGATTTATCGGATGCTTATTGGATGTTATTGTTTAAAGGGGATGGAGAATCTAATTATGACGATACTATTTTTGCAGACCGTTCAATTGATAGCAAATCTGAACAAATCATCTCTAAATGGGGATTATCAGTTAAAATAAAACAAGTAGGTGATGTTGGTGCAAGTGATGCCTTGTTTCAAGGTGTGATTGCAGATTCTGTCCAATTTGAAAATCCAGCATTAAATTGGCTTTCGGGGATTGAAGATGTTGACGGGGATAATTGGAGTAATTGGATTAGAGCAGGTATTGATTCAAATGCGGTTGAAGATCATAATTTCAATGATTATTATGTTAGCAAAGAGGAAGAAGATACGGATGGTGATTTTGAGAAGATAGCAAACGGTTGGATTGCCCCTTTTAAATATGCATCACGAGAACTTCATGGACCATCCGTTACGCCTGATGCTATTGCTGATAATAACGAGATTTCGGAATTAAATAATGTTGATTTAGTGTTTACGAACGACAAAGCTAATTGGTCTATTTGCCCTGTTCTTGAACGCGCAGATGACGATGTGAATTCTGAATTTGGAGATAATAAATTATCGCTTAGAAGGACATCAATCAAGGATTGGAATGGATATGAATTAAGTGAAGGGTTAGGCTATTTTCCTGGTTATGCAATTGATGTATTAA
>CAJJCC010000023.1 GCA_905182585.1 uncultured Flavobacteriales bacterium | reverse complement strand
CAGGAAATATTGGAAATACAATTACTTGGAATTCTGGTCAAACAACTTCAACAATCAGCACAGATCAAGCAGGCGAGTATATTGTAACGGTGAGCGATGGAGGTTGTCCAGCATACGATACAGTAGTGTTAAGTGTAGTAGATCTTCCAGTGAGTGAATTAAATCAATTATTAGGAGTAGCTCCTTATTGTTTTAATGAGCTAGAAACAGCTATTTTATTGGAAGCAGGAGCTAGAAATGACTATGAATACTTATGGGGAACTGGAGAAACAACGCCATCTATTACAGTTGATGCACCAGGTACATATTTAGTTGAAATTAGTGCAGGAAGTTGTTTTATTACCGATCGTATTACACTAATGGATTACTGCCCAAGTACATTATACGTTCCGAATACATTTACGCCAGATAACGATGGTTTAAACGATTACTTTCTAGCTGTTGGAGATTACATTGCCAATTTCGAAATGTATGTTTACAATCGTTGGGGACAATTAATTTTCCACAGTGATAACATTTATGAAGGATGGGATGGAACCTATTCTGGAAATGAAGTTCAAATAGATACTTACGTTTATAAAATTTACTATGATGTAAATCAACCAGATTTACCGCCTGCATCATTACAGAAGGTTGGTATTGTAAATGTTTTAAAATAAAATATCCAATAATATTAAAATGAGAGGAGGCTATGGGCCTCCTTTTTAATTTTACTGAATTTAATTTAAGGAAATTAGCCAAGGTTTAATTCCTAATTTAGAACACTAAATACGTTAGAATGAAATTAGTATTTGCTTCGTTTTTATTTTCAATTAGTATATTGTTTTCTGGTTGTTCTTCAGAGTCAAATTTACCAACTGATAAAACAATTTCAACCGTTAAAAAACAACCCAATATTCTATTTGTAATGACTGATGATCATTCTCGTCATGCAATTAGTGCTTATGGGAGTAAGCTTGTAAATACACCCAATATTGATTATATCGCAAAAAGTGGAGTATTGTTTAATAACTGTGCCGTTACCAACTCCATTTGCGGACCAAGTAGAGCTGTAGCGTTGACAGGGAAGTATAGTCATATTAATGGGTTTAAGGACAACCGATCCAAGTTTGACGGTTCGCAACAAACCTTTCCAAAATTATTACAAAAGGAAGGCTACCACACCATGATGGTTGGTAAATGGCATTTACATTCCAAACCTCAAGGATTTGATTATTGGAATATTTTAGTTGGTCAAGGACAGTATTATAAACCTTTCATGATTGAAAACGGAGACACTTCCGAAATAGAAGGATACGTTACCGATATTGTTACCGATATTTCTTTAGAGCAATTAGCCAAACGAGATCAAAGCAAACCATTTTGTTTAATGTATCAGCAAAAAGCGCCACATCGAAACTGGATGCCTAACGTTAAACATCTTGATTTATTCGCAAACGATACCCTACCAATTCCTGATAATTTTCACGATGATTATGATTATCGATCCGATGCCGCTAGTGAGCAAGATTTAGAAGTAAAAAATATGTATATGTCTTTTGACATGAAACTCGATCCAAAATCATTTCTAGAGAATGATAGTGCTGAGTTTAAGGATCGAACAGGATCAGAATATAAGTACCCTAACGAAACAGGAACAGGAGGAAGTAAAACTTGGGATCCAGTTTTTAATTGGAAGTATTCTTACGATCGTTTATCGGCAGAACAAAAGAAAGAATGGGACGAACATTATAAGCCCATTTCCGATGAGTTTTACCAATCCAGCTATTCCGAAAAAGAATTAGCCGAATGGAAATATCAACGATATATTAAAGATTACTTGCGCTGCATCGTATCGGTTGACGAGAACTTAGGAAGAATGATTAACTACCTTAAGAAAACAGGCGAATGGGAAAACACACTCGTGATTTATACCTCAGACCAAGGGTTTTTTTTAGGAGAACATGGTTGGTATGATAAGCGCTTCATGTATGAAGAGTCTTTAATAACTCCATTTATAATGAAGGTTCCAAATGTGGATTCAGCAATTGTAAATAACGATTTGGTTATGAATCTAGATTTCGCGCCAACCATTCTAGATTATGCAGGAATTCCAATCCCACCCGATATGCAAGGACAATCTATCAAACCTAGATTAGAAGGGGAAACCTTCGAACGAGAAGGACAGTATTACCATTATTATGAATATCCACATGGATGGCACATGGTAAAAAAGCATTACGGAATAAGAACAGATTCGTTTAAGTTAATCCATTATTACAGTGAGGCGGAAGAATGGGAGATGTTTGATTTAAACAACGATCCACAGGAAATGAATAATATTTACAACTCTCCCGATTATAAGAATAAACAAGCTGAACTAAACCAACTCTTAATCGAGTTAAGGACTAAGTATAAGGAAGTTGATTAATCTAAATACGGCCGTGTAGCCTTTAATCAAAACAGCTTTACCTAACTAAAATAATTTTATTGTTTCATGATTCCAGAGGTTGATTGCGTTATACCAATCGAATAGACAAGTTGTAAGCAGTATAATATTTTTCGGATTTTATAATAAAATATCTATTTGTATTAAGCTAAATTGAAACCGTAAACTTAGGTGATATTTACAGATTGTATTATAAATTCTGAATTATCCTTGATAATACTGACGAATATAAGCCCATTAAAAACGTTAAGATCAATTTGTTAGCGACACTTAAGGCTAGCTTTCCTAAAAGTAGATTTATACTAATTACGTTTATTTAAATAGCTTTCTACTTATTAGCAACTAAACTCGTTACTGATTTAAAGCTTTTAATCTCGTCTTGAGATTAATGATTTTATTGAGCTATGAACGCAACACTTTTCTTCAGTATAAACCTAAAGTAAACTTTTGCCGAAACGTCCCAGTAAGATGAAAACCCGCTTTTATAAATGGCATTATTTAAAATACCTATCCTCGATGTAATATCAAGTCCAATATTTCTGTTGAATTTTCGAGCATATGAAAATTGCATTTTTAAATCCCATTTGTTAGGAGTTAAGATATTTAAAACTTCAGAGTAAGTTGATTTAAGACAGTAGGATGGATTTAATCCAATGTAAAAACGATCGCCATTATCATATTTAGTACCAAATAAAAATGGGATATTAAGATTATAAACATGTAAAACATTTTTAAAACGTGTATTTAAAACAAATCCATCTAGCGAGGTCCCTATACCACCCATAATTGAATGACCATTGTTAAATTCGTGTTCAACTTTAACATTGGAGGTATAACCAATTTTAGGAATTAAAACGTTAGAAGTGGCAAGGTTTAGTCCTCCAGTAAAATTAAATCCTGCATCAAACACTAAATACTGTTTCTGAATGTCTTTTTGGGCTATTGACTTAAGGGTTAATAAGGATAAGGCAGTAATAAAAAGTATTCTCATTCGATAAATCATCAATTGTTTTTTAATAAAGTAGGTTTGATTAAAACTAGTCATATTTTAACGTGTTTAAAAGAGATAAGAGTTTATTTTAATAAACCACATTTAGTTCTTTAACCATCTAATGGTATTTTAATTCGATCATTTCGAAATCACTAATACTTTAACCTAAATTGAAATTAGCTCAAGAGTAAATTTATATGATACATAATCCATTAAAAGCCTTGGTTAAAATAGGGTAAGCATCTCTTTTATTTATTTCTTCAGTCAATAAAGTACTATCTACCTCTTTATTAATAGAGTCATGCGAATTATTAAGATTTTATAGACCAATACGCAAGTTAAACTTATAGTTCCAAATTATTATCTGCTGTAAATAATAAGATTAATTACCCAAATAAATCCTTAGGGCCAATATCCTTATCATCACAATATGTCGATATAATCTGAATAAGATCACTGCCATATAAATCAATCGTCACCTTCCCTAAACCGTTTACGAGAAATAAACCTTCTTCGGTACGGGGTAGGAATTCGCACATTTCTTTAACGGCTTTGTTACTGAAAATCTTGTATATGGGAGTTCCTTTCTTGCCTGCTTTTTCTTTTCGGTAGAGGGCGAGTTGTTGGTATAGGTTGATGTGTTCTATTTCGGCGGCGGAAACTAAGGATTGTGATTTTTTGGCTTTGTCGACGTGGGTTTTTTTAATTTTTAAGGTTGGTCTTTTGTTTACTCTATAGGTTTTAAGGTATTCGTCAAGATCGAAATTTCCTTTTTCTAAGTATTTTAATTGATGAATTAAATCGTGTAAAAACGATCCTAATTCTTCGAAAGGTTCATCAAACTCGATGGATGTTTTTTTGGTTTTACACGCTATTGGATGGTTTAGGATTACTTCCTTGAACATTTCAATTTTGGGTAAAAAGTAATCAGCAGCATCTTTTAAGCGCTGTTGGAATTGTTTTTGATTTTCGCGGAATTCAGGATCGAGGGTTAAATTAATAATACGTGTCTGGAAGCTTTTGGCAACCTTATTTAAACCTATTATTTGATTTAAAATCTCATCTGACCATGCCGGTACTTCGGGGTTTAATTGCTCTTTCTCTCTTTTTACAACTCCATCTACCGAAGCGATAATTTGAACAGGATTGTACCAATCGAAAATCCGGATGCATTCGGTTTGAATACAGTCTATTTTAGAATTCTCTAATAATTCCGATAAGCCCTCTGGTTTATTGTGGTGGTTTTCCCAGTTTTTAAGGTTTTGATTCGCGCCTAAAAATTGTTGTGAAATAGGACTGGTTAATACTAATCCTTCCAAGGAACGACCACGTGATAAGGCTACATAAACCTGTCCGTTAGCAAACGCTTTTTGGGCATCCACTACTAATTTATCAAACGTTAAACCTTGACTTTTATGAATGGTAATTGCCCAAGCTAATCGTAAAGGATATTGTTTAAATAATCCTAAAACGTCTTCGTTTACTTCACGTGTGGTAGAATCTACTTTGTAATGTACATTTTTCCACTCGTCTTTTTGTACGATAATTGCGCCTGGATCTTCTTTACATTTTACGTGTATTTCGTTATGACTTACATAACTTACGGTTCCGATTTTACCGTTAAAATATTGCTTTTCCTCGGTGTCGTTTTTTAAAAACATAACCTGCGCGCCTTTCTTTAAAATAAGGTCTGCATCGGCAGGATACATGGATTGTGGAAAGTCGTCTTTAATCTCAGCTTTAAAAACATATTCCCGTTCTTTTAGCTGATTAATTTGCGCTTGATTTAAGGTATCTGCTTGAGAGTTATGCGTAGTTAGCGTAATATACTCAGCGTTTGTTTCTGGTGTGAAATCGGGTTTTAAACGTTTGTTTAACGTTTCTAAATGTTTGGGCGTGAGCTGGTTTTCGCGTACACCGTTTAGGATGTCTACAAAATTATCGTCTTTTTGTCGGTAAATCGTTTTAAGCTCCACCATTACTGGGGTGTATTGCGAAAGTACGAGACTATCAAAAAAGAAGTAGGATTTGTAAATAGACTGGAAAATACCGGAAGTGAAGTTTTTTACCACCGGAGGTAATTGTCTTAAATCCCCAATAAATAAAACCTGAACTCCACCAAATGGATAGTTGAAGTTTTTACGGACACTTTTTAAAATAATATCAATAGAATCCAATGTATTTGCTGCCACCATACTTACTTCGTCAATCACCAACAAATCCATATTAACGAGGATTTTTCGCTTTTGAGAATTCAATCGAATTTGCGAAAGTAAAGGATGTTTGTGTAATGTGTTTTCGGCAGCGTTTGAGCTCGGAATAAAGGGCGCGAATGGCAACTGAAATAACGAGTGCAAGGTCACCCCTCCAGCGTTAATTGCGGCAACACCTGTTGGTGCTGCAACAACCATGTTTTTATGAGTATGGCTTTTTAAATACTTTAAAAATGTGGTTTTACCCGTACCAGCTTTACCGGTTAGGAATACATTTTTATTGGTTTGCGTGATGAATTTAAAAGCTAAGTCAAACGTTTCGCTTCGTTTAATTTCAGTCATGCTTCAAATTTAGCGAATTCACCTTTGAACACGATGGGATTTTTAAGGTTTGGTACAATTGTTTAAAAAAAACGGTTTTATTATCTCATAATTCAGGTTTTCTGATAAAAAAATCTAACAAAATAGCGTAATTGAGTTTAATAGCCAGTAATGAAGATTATTGCGGTATTAAAACCTTTGAAAAAGCGTACAACATTTCACGACAAATTTGCTCACTACGTTCGATGTATTTTGCTAATTGCTCTGGTGTTCCATCGGCAACTTTAGGGTCTTCATATCGCACTGGAATACGTGCAGTAGCTGTTGGAATAAATGGGCAGTTTTGATCGGCATGATCACAAGTCATAATAGCTGCGAAATCGTTTTGAACGTTAAATTCATCATCAAACTTTTTGGAAAAGCAAATGATTGGATGTATGTCTACATTATATTTTATAGCATAAACTGGGTTGGGATCTTGCGATAATTTTTTGACTTTTAATCCTGCGTTTTCTAAAGCTTGTATTGCAGATGGAAAAAAAGCAGTTGCTTCTGTCCCTCCAGAATAACATGTCACGCCAAAATAGCCAAAATAATTAGCGGCTACTTGGGCCCAAACTTGGGATAAATGACTTCGACGGGAGTTGTGTGTACAAATGAAAATCAAATCGGCTAATGCGTTTTCACCGCTCACAAAGTCAGTTAATTGATGAAGTATTTTCTTTCGTTCATCTGAAATAAGGTGAAATTCATTTAACGCTTTTTTAATTGTATTGTCTAACTCCATAATTTGCTTTTTCTACTAAACACTTCAAAACTAACCTAATTCTCAGTGTTGCCCAAATCGTAGTTGCTAACAATAAACGGTTGGAATTAAACAGCTGTAGGCTTATATTCATGGGTTTTAATGGATAAATTTGAAGTGGAAAAAATGAGTATTAGTTGATTAAGCCTTATAAAATAGCCTTGTTTCTAATTTCGATTCAACTTATGTTGGGCGCTATTGCATGGGTTATGCCCGAAGAAGGTATAGCGCTATGGGGTGAGGCTGCGATATCGTTTTCCAATCCTAAAGATTTTTACAAAGACAAACTTCGTGAGTTAGAGGTGCTGAATGAAGTGGCTTCGCAGTATAGTCTGGAAGAACTTGAAATGGATACTTTATTGGCGGCCAATGTGGATTCATTGTTACTCAACTCGGCAATTGTTTTGGACGCGAGAGAGCGAATTTTACATCCTTCGGATTTTGAAAACGGATTGTACTCCTTCTACCATAAACTATCTAAAGTAAACGATTTATCCAAGCCTTTACGAATTTTACATTTTGGTGATTCTCAGTTAGAAGGTGACCGAATTAGCGGAGTGGTCAGGGAGAATTTACAAACTTTATTCGGTGGCTGTGGTGTTGGATTTATGCCCATTTCGGAAACAAACTCGGGCAGATTAAATGTGTTTAAAAAGGAACGTGGTTGGGAGCGTTACCAGGTTTTTGGAAAGGGGAGAAAAGGAAAGCATTCAAAATATGGATTTTTGGGTTATTATCATCGTGTTAGTTCTGATTCGGAAGGATCGGGAACGGCAGAAATTGAATTAAGTAGAAATAGCAGATACTTTAAAAAGGCTCAAAATTTTGAAACTATGAGTGTTTTATATGGTAGTGGAGGTAAGGGTTGCAACTATGAATTAAGTACGGATACGGGAATGATTAGTAAGGGGAATCTGACCGAATCATCAATGGTGAATAGGAGTATGTGGCAAATAGATGGATTTAATACTGGGAAAATTTCATTTTCTTTAGATGCGATTAATAGTCCGGATGTTTATGGTGTTTCTTTAGACTGTAGAAAGGGGATTGCAGTTGATAACATTGCATTAAGAGGATCTAGCGGTACAGATTTCACGAAGATGGATAAAGCATCGTTAACGCAACAATTGAAGGAATTAAATGTTGGGTTAATCATTTTTCAATTTGGATTAAATGTTGTTCCTGCTGAGTTAAAAAGTTACCGTTATTACGAGAATACTATTTACAAGCAGTTGGTTTTATTAAAGGAAATTTTACCAGATGCTTCTATCTTGGTGATTAGCGTTACGGATGCTTGTAAAAGCGAGGAGGAAAGTTTTGCGAATATTAATTTAGTTCGGGATGCGCAGCGAAAGGCTGCTAAGAGAGCTAATTGTTCGTTTTGGGATTTATACGAAGTGATGGGAGGCGAATTAAGTATGCCGAGTTGGGTGAATGCTAATCCTTCGCTAGCGGAAAAGGATTTTATGCACTTTAATAAAAGAGGTGCAAAAGTGATCGGAAACAAGTTGTTTAATGCTATTATCTCGGATTATAACGATTTTAAAAGCACGAGTATTAACTAATGGTATTGGGTAAAGCCATATCGAAAAGATATTTTAAGCCTGTAAAAGCTTTCTCTTCCAAGTATGATTTATTGAAGAATGGAATTCAGGAAAGAACTCGTCTGAATTTCAAATATGTTCTAGTAATCGTGTTATTATCCTTTGGGTTTAAGC
This sequence comes from uncultured Flavobacteriales bacterium, assembly GCA_905182585.1. Classification (GTDB taxonomy): domain Bacteria; phylum Bacteroidota; class Bacteroidia; order Flavobacteriales_C. The sequence goes on along the minus strand of CAJJCC010000023.1, from coordinate 61,576 downwards.
AAGAATCAAAAGCTCAATTATTCGAGTTGGATACGGTTTCTCAATATGATTTTGTTAGATACGATTTAAACCGACTTTCTGTAAAAGACTCCTCAACTCTTGGTGCTTTTTTCGAAAAGCTCTATCATTTCGAAACTTCCGATACTGGTAAAGTAAGAATATTACACATTGGAGATTCACACATTCAAGCGGGTTATTTTACAGGAAAGGTGAGGGAATGCTTGCATAAAGGATTGGGTTGTGGAACACGTGAAAGGGGGTTTATATTTCCGTTTGGATTAGCGCATACGAATGGACCGATTAACTACGGAGCTAAATATACTGGTGATTGGAAAGGTTTTAAAAGCTCTTCCAACATAGCACATTCAGATTGGGGAGTTGCGGGGATTTCGGCGAGTACAAAGGATGCGAGTACAACGTTAAAAATTTACACGAATAATCACACTTTTGATCCTTATTCTTTTAATAGGATTAGGTTGTATTACCGCGATGATTCGTCCAAGTTTACTATCGATATGACTGCGCATGGGTCCGACTCGATTACTTGTGTAACGGATACGTTTGCTTGTTATAAAGAATATAGCATTGAAGGCACTGCGGATACGCTGTATTTTACTTTTCAAAAAGATTCATTAGAAACTGATGCCGCATTTTTAATGCAGGGGATTGAGTTGTTAAATGACAATCCTGGAATTACGTATAGTGAAGTTGGTGTGAATGGAGCTAAGGTGAAGTCGTTTTTAAAATGTGGAGATTTTACGAGTCAGTTTGCAACGCTTAATCCAGACTTGGTGGTTTTGTCGCTTGGAATCAACGATGCTTATAATTTAAACTATAGCGACTCTATTTTTTATCAATATTACGATAGTTTGATTCAAATTATCAAGGCTACTTTACCGGACGTAGATATTATTTTAACGACTCCTGGAGATGGGAAGCGGCACCGTAAAACTGTTTTAAAAGAAAATTTATCTATCCGCAATTCAATCCTAAAACTGGCTAAAGAAAACAATTGTGCAGTTTGGGATTTCTTTAATATTATGGGTGGCTTAGGCTCTATTAATAACTGGCATAAAAACAAATTAACTGCGGCGGACTTTTTGCATCTCAATGAAACAGGATATCACTTGCAAGGAGAGTTGTTTTACACGGCAATTCATAATTCATACAATAGCTACACCCAGAGTAGAAGAATTATTCCACTAATTATTAGTGAGGGTATAGATTATAACGAGTTGATGGTAAGTATCTTTTTTTACAATCCTAATGAACCTTTATTCTTTAGTCATTACTTGTTTTGGTTGTTTTTTACGGTGTTTTTTATGTTTTACGCTTTGGTGTACAAAAACCTTAAAATTCGAAGTGTTTATCTGTTTTTATTCAGTTTATTCTTTTATTATAAAGCAGGTGGCTTGTACTTTGGGTTATTGATTTTATCTACGGTAGTAGATTACTTCATTGGAAATAAAATTTTCAAAGCTACAAAAGATTCACATCGAAAATACTGGGTAGCTACCTCCGTAATTGCTAATTTGTCATTACTTTTTTTCTTTAAATATTCCGGATTTATTACCGATTCTATTAATTATTTAACGGGTTTAGAAATCAAACCTTACAATGTGTTTTCGGCTTTTGGCAACCTATTTAGTGGTGGAGCGTTCGATGTAGATGCCATTATTTTACCCGTGGGGATTAGTTTTTATACTTTTCAAACGATTAGTTATTCGGTAGATATTTACCGTAAGAAGATTGAACCGGTAAAAAGTATCGTAGATTTTGGGTTTTATGTAAGCTTCTTCCCGCAATTGGTTGCTGGTCCGATTGTACGCGCGAATGAATTTATCCCTCAAATATATAAGAAGTACGAACTTACAAAGGACGCAATTTCGAGAGCGAGTTTTTTGATTTTAGGGGGCTTGTTTAAGAAGATGGTAATTTCAGATTACATCTCTACCAATTTTGTAGATCGTGTTTTTGAGACGCCTTTAAAGTACTCTGGCTTTGAAAATTTGATGGGTGCTTATGGTTATACGATCCAAATATATTGTGATTTTTCCGCCTACAGTGATATTGCAATTGGTTTGGCGTTATTAATGGGCTTCACGTTACCCAAAAACTTTAACAGTCCATATTTAAGTAGTAATATTACCGATTTTTGGAGGAGATGGCATATTAGTTTAAGTCGTTGGTTGAAAGATTATTTATATATCCCATTAGGTGGAAATCAAAAAGGAAAAGTAAGGACTTACGTTAATTTATTTATCACTATGTTATTGGGTGGGCTTTGGCACGGAGCTGCCTTGAAGTTTATTATTTGGGGTGCATTACATGGGTCGGCTTTGGCTATTCATAAGGGGTTTCGTACCTTAATTCCCTTAAAAACAGAGAACGGAACACGGTTATCGCGTTTTTTAGGTTGGTTGATCACTTTTCACTTTGTAGTATTTTGCTGGGTGTTTTTCAGAGCTCCAAGTAATACTGCTATAGCTGATTTTTTTAACCAGTTATTTTTTAATTTCGATCTTGTGCATTTTGTAGATTATATAATTAACCCTAGTTATATTACGATATTTACTGTAGTACTACTCGCTTATATATTGCACTTAATACCTAATTCTGTAGAGGTTAGAGTACAAAGTATTTTGGGTAATAAATGGTGGCCAGTGTTAAGTTTTGTTAGTGTTTCGACTATTATATTAATTTATCAGTTTAAAAGTTCGGAGATTCAACCATTCATCTATTTCCAGTTTTAAAATGCTGTATATTATATATTTAGTACGTTTAATTACGTGTTTAAATCGTGAAAAATACAACTTTTTAGATTTTAACGCGTAAAATATTAAATCGTGAAACTTTTTAAAATGTTAAAATTAAGAATGATATATACAATTTTGGCTGCCTTAGGTTTAAATTTAAACGTACTTGCTATTGCACCTGCCAATACGGTAGACGAAAACAACATGAAGCAAGGACATTGGGTTTACACAAATAAAATGAAAAACCTTCCCAATTATAAGGAAGAGCAAATTGTTGAAGAAGGTGATTATTCTGATGATAAGAAAACGGGAAAATGGTTTTTTTATTTTAACAATGATAAAGTAAAACATATTTTAACATACAAAGACAACCGGCCGGACGGATTTGCTGTTTTTTATTATAAGAACGGAAATAAGCGCGAAGAGGGGACTTGGAAAAATAACAAATGGATTGGTGATTATAAATATTATTACAAAAATGGAAATATTCGAAACGATTGGTCTTATAATCAAACTGGTCAAAGAACTGGGGTTCAAAAATATTACTATGAAAACGGCCAGTTAATGATTGAAGGTGCCTGGTTGAGCGGAAAGGAATCAGGTACTATTGTTGAATATCATGAAGATGGATCCATAAAGTCTGAAAGAAATTACATGGATGGAAAGATTGATGTAGTTGCTACTAAAATGTTCAATCCTCAAGAAAAGGCTGGGAAAGTGACCATCAAAAAAGTACCTGTTGTTGCTAAGGCTAAAGATGTGCCTGCCTTAAGTAAAACCCCTGTAAATATGACTGTAAAGCCTGATGCTAAAACGGCTGATTCATCATGGAATGGAACTGGCGAAAGACAATTTTTCAATAAAAAAGGGCAGGTTATCAGAGAAGGTTACTTTGAAAAAGGATACCTAATGGACGGTAAAGTTTATATGTATACTGCTGACGGTAAAAAATTCAGAACAACAGTTTATAAAGCAGGTAGAGTGATGAAAGAGCTTAATTATCAAAATAAAGATTAAGAATAATTTTTTTATTTTTTTATTTGGTATTTTTTTCAGCGATATGGTATATGGTTTAGACATAAAGCCATTCTTTAATTTTTGGGAAGAAAAAGTTGCTCTAAAAGAGCTTAATTATGAAGAGCTGGAACTTTTAAATATTAAGTTTTCTGATGAGAATAAGTTGAAATTTGAAGAATCTGTTGAGTTGTCAAATGAATACGGAAGAGGGTATCGGTCTCATCCTGAAAACCCAGGTTACTTGAGTTGTTTATTGGCCCCAGATTTAATAAAAGCAGAGTTTAAGCTAAAAGGGGCACCCCTGATCATCATAAGAATAATAGAAATCAAATTTCGATGAAAATCAGGATAAAAGATTCTTTATATCTTGGAATGTCTAAGTTTTCAATATCGAGTCCTAGTGTACGGAATTTCTTAAATGAATGGTTTTTCCATAAACTAAATCGCCATCTTGGATTAATTTCCTTAAAGTTTAATTTCATTAACGTAGTTATTAATGATGTAAATAAAGGTGTTTATGCAATTGAAGAAAATTTAGATCAACAATTAATAATAATAGGTCGCCTGGTGTAATATTTAGGTTTAATCCAGATTACATATGGCAAGAAAGTAAACGGGTCCAGATACTAAGGACATGTTTCATGAAAGTGTAATTAAATTTTACGGTTCTAAATTTCCTAAATAAAGGAAATTAGTCAGGGGTTTAATAGAACAATTTAGAGAAGGAGGGCTTAAATCAAAAGATGTTTTATGGCAACCTTTATTAGTATTGTTGATGTGTTTGGTGATCCTCATGTCCTTGGCCTTTGGAATATAAGGTTTTATTATAATCCAGTAACTAAGTTAATTGAGCCAATCCCTTACGATCAATCTAATATAAAGCCAAAACGATGCTCGTTTAAAAATGAACACCCCATTTTTGGAGAGTCACTAAAGACTAATCAGGAAACAGTTCAAAAGTGTGATTTTTACTCTATGTTGTTTAATGATGTAGTATTTTATACAGAGTATATCAAAGCTTTAAACTTTATTAGTTCTAATGATTTTATAACAAACTTTATTCACACTCATCACAATCAAATTATTTTAAAAAGTAACTTATTAAAACGTGAAGGGGGATATTCGAAATACAGTTTTAATAAGGATTTAGGAATATTGAAAAATAACGCAGACTACATTCAGCAATATTTAAAGCCAATTCAGGGAGTTCATACATATTTACACAATAAAAAAGGAGATCAAATTCGTTTAGAAATAGGTAATTATCATCATTTTCCTATAGAATTGGTAGGAGTTTTTAACATAGAAAAAGAATTGATAGATTCATGTCATGAGCCAATATTGTTACAGGCTCATATTGACAAAGAACAGATTAATTATGAATTAGCAGCGTTTCATTGTGAACTTGACCCTAGCGACTTATTAATTGGTTATCGAATTTTGGGATTGGAGAAAATAATTTATTCAAAAGTAATTCTAAATCCAAGAATCGGGTACAATTCAAATTTAGTTTATGACGCAAATCAACCTTTAATTATAGATACGTTAAATAAAATTTTAAGCGTAAAAAAGGGAATATGGAATGTCAATAAATCCGTAGTATTACCTAAAAATTATAAATTTATTTGTGACTCAAACCTTAGGATAAATCTAAGAAATGGCTCAAGAATTGTTTTTCAGGGAAAAGTTAAATTGTCAACTTCTGGATCTATACAGATTGAATCAACAGATTCTTCAAAATGCGAAATTGTAATTAATAATACAGCAAGAACTTTTTTCAAAAATGTACTTTTTAATAATGTATTCATCTCTTCTACCAACAGTTTCGAGAATACATTTAAAGATTGCTTATTTATGGGTTCTAATACTCACTATATTGAATCGGAAATGTCAAAGTTTACTTTTGTAAATTGTACTTTTTTTAAAAAAGAATTAAAATTTAAGAATTCAATTTTGTTATTGAAGTCATGTGTTTTTAAAAAATGTGATTATCCGATAACTGTTTTCAAATAGCAATTTTATTTTGGAAAATGTGACTATAAAGTCCTCAAAAACAGCAATAAATATAGCTGACAATTCATATTTTTTTAGCACTAGTCTCAGTGTTATTGATACAGAAAATGCTTTTTACACAAAAAAATCTCGTTCAATTTTTAAATCTCCGTTTATAGAAAAGTGCTTGGTAGGATTTAAAGATAGTCCAGGAGCGAAGTCAATTATAAATATTGAGAATTTAGAAAAGATTAATTTAAAGAATCTTAAACAAGTTGAGAACAGTTTGTTGTCAATCGACGGTAAATTGATATAGGTTATTTTTATGGGCGCGCTAAAGGTTCTTCTTTTATAATTTCAGAAACGCCCAAAAACCTGACTTTCGATTTGCCTTTAAAATGATATTTGACTACAGCTTTGTGTTTTTCATTTTTCGTAGGGACTTCAATTTTGGCTTTTAATGTATCTAGATTGATGTATTGATCACTTGTTAAAATAGTGATTGGATTACCTGAATAGCTTTTGGGCAAGAAGTTGATCCAGCGTTGTTTTACCCAAATACCTTCTACTTTAATTACTTCGTTTTTGGGATTGGCTATTTCTACTTTGTAATTTGCCCAGGTTCTTCCAGTTTGTATTCCTGGGTATTCTACTTGCTCCTTAAAAGAGGTTATGCTTAATTTGGTAAAGCAGGCTAAAATAAGCAGGCTAAAGGTTAAAAATTTCATGTTTGGTATTAATTTTGTAAATCCTAAATGCGACTAAAAAATGAATGATTATTAAGTTTAGCGGTTCGGTTATTAACAGCTGTTCGTAACTCAACTGCTTGATTTTAAACATATAATTGATTCAATCGTAGTAAATATAATAACTCACTACACAATTAAACGCTTTATGGAAGAAATTAACTTAAACTACAGATATCGTTATCCAAGAATCAAGTTTAGAAATGGAGAAACTAAATACGGAATGTTATATGGGATTTATAACAAATCGTTAAAGAAATTAGAATACTATTTCGCTGATTCAACTCAAATCAGGAAGATTGTTAGTCCAAATAAGCATGTTTCTTATGGATGGGTAAAGCAGTTTCAGAATAAAGTAAACCCTGCTGATATTTTAAAGGTAGAATATTTAAACTAATCTTCAATGGAGAGCACTTTTAATGCTTCAATTACCTCATTGTCTATTTCTCCAGTCTTGCGGAAGTAACCATTATTCTTGTATTTAACTCTTAATATATAAGCTTCTAAGCGGTTGTGTATGTATGCCTGAGAAGTTATCCAATCTAATTTGCTCCATTGGATATTTTTACTTCTACAGTAAGCTTTAAACGTAGCTACTAAATCTGATTGTTGAAGCAGTTCGTTTGATTCATTATAATCAGCACCTTTTATACTTGAAGCAGTATAAAATTTAATGGCAAAGTTTCGAATTAAGTTACTATCTAAAATTTGACAAAGCATTTTACTGTTTGAATTTGTATCCAAGGAAACGAATACATCAGGAGTTATGCCTCCACCTCCATAAACAGTTCGACCCGAAAGTGTTTTATATTTTAATGAGTCTACCACCTTAATACTATCCGCAGAATATAACTCCCCGTTTCCCCAACGTTCTAATTCATCATGCCGATAACCGGACATGTCATCTTTATCAAACGATTTTTGAATACACCTTCCTGAAGGAGTGTAATAACGTGCGATTGTTAAATGAATACGAGATTGATCTCTCAAGGTAATTACTGATTGAACTAGTCCTTTTCCAAAAGTTCGTCTACCGATAATAGTCGCCCGATCGTTATCTTGTAGTGCTCCCGCTAAAATCTCGCTTGCACTTGCGCTATTTCTGTTAATAAGAATCGTTAACTTTAAATCCTTAAAAGCCCCGTCAGCACTTGAATTATAGGTTTCTTGTTCGTTTTCTCCTTTTGTATAAACGATGTTTCGATCGTTAGGTAGTAATTCTTTACATATACCTATAACAGCGTTTAAAGAGCCTCCAGGATTGTCTCTCACGTCGATTATTAACTTCTTTGCTCCTTTGTTTACCAGTGACTCAGTTGCTTCTTTAAATTCAAATAGAGTTTGATAGGAGAATCGATTTATTTTCACGTAACCTATTTCTTGATCAAGCATAAAATTAGCATCAATACTAAAAATTGGAATTTCACCTCGTATTACAGGAATCGTGATTTTCCCTTTGTTAAAAGGTCGGATAACAATTAATGCGACTTCACTTCCCGACTTTCCGCGAAGCAGTTTAACAAGGCTGTCCGTTTTGAGTTTACCTAAAGCAATTTCTTGTAGATTTAATCCAATAATTCGATCTCCAGCCTTAATACCAGCTTTTTCCGAAGGTCCACCTTTAATGGCATTCACAACGATTAAAGTATCTTCAATTACTCTGAATTCAATTCCAATTCCCTCGAATTTTCCAGACATTCTTTCTTTTTCTCCTTGCACTTCATGAGGCGGAATATAAGTAGAGTGGGGATCTAGATGAGCAAGTAATTTATTGATTGCAAATTCAGTGATTTCATTTTCGTTAACGGGGTCAACGTAGCTGCTTACCACTTGCTCGATCACTTCATCAACTTTCCCATCAGAACTATTTGACATTGAGAACAGAGTAGAGGAGCCTCCTTCGTATAAAAACCTTCCAAGAAATACCCCAAGTACAATACAAATCGCAGCTAGGAGTGGAATATAATTGAGTAAGAATTTTTTGTTATCCATTTAATCGAAAGGATTTTCAATTTGAAGAACATCAATACCAGCCTTCGTTAAAAAGTCGATACCTGTAGTGTCTTTATATCCATTCATATAAACCACTCTTTTAATTCCTGCTTGCAAAACTAGTTTACTACAGTCTCTGCAAGGCGAAAGGGTAATGTATAAAGTAGAGTTAGTCCCTCTATTATTTGAACGCGCTAATTTTAAAATAGCATTTGCTTCGGCATGTAAAACATACCAATGCGTATCACCTTGATCGGTTTCACAACAGTTTTCAAACCCAGAAGGTGTTCCGTTAAATCCGTCTGCTATAATTATATTATCCTTCACGATAATAGCACCAACTTGTTTACGTGTGCAATGACTAAGTTTGGCCCATTCTGTAGCCATTCTTAAGTATGCTTTGTCGTAACGTTCCTGTTTTAAAGGGTTTTCGGAGATGTTGTCTGAGTTCATGTTTGGTATAATTCAAAAAAAGGTTGCCAAAAATAGCAACCTTTAATTTTATTTGAATGCGCTTATTAAATTAAGCAGCGTTTCTTGATGCGTTGATACTTCCGAAGAATGCTCTAATGATCATCATTTCGTAAGCAGCTTTCCACTTTTCGCTATTCTTATCACCTTTTTCAATTGCCTTCACTTTCATTAATGCATATTGTTGCATTGTGATTAAAGGAAGAATGATATTCTCTCTTAATTCGATAGATGCTTTATTGTTTGGAGATCTCTCCATTAACTCTTTTTGATCAGAGATATAAAGTAATAAACGTTTTGTTTGTTCATACTCGTTGAAAATTCCTTTCCAGAATTGTCCAAACTTCTTATCTTCTTCAAGGTATGAAGTTAACGGGAAGTATGATTTAACAACCGATTGGATTGAGTTATCAATTAAAGTTCTAAAGAATAATGATTTAGCGTAGAAGTCTTTGATTTCATCAATTCTTCCTTCGTCTTCATATTTCTTTAAGGCAGCTCCAACTCCGTAGAATCCAGGAACGTTTTGCTTCATTTGAGTCCAAGCTCCAACAAAAGGAATTGCTCTTAAATCAGCTAAGTTTAATTTACCGTTTGATTTTCTTTTAGATGGTCTTGATCCAATATTTGTTTTACCATAATATTGAAGTACAGAAACATCTTCTAAATAATCCACAAATAATGGATCATTTTTAAAGTTGTTGTAAGCTTCAAATCCTAAATCAGCTAAGTTGTTCATGATGTCTCTTTGAGAGTCATTCATTGAAGCAACATCACCTTTAAATACGGTGTTTTCTAAACCTGCACAAAAGAACTGCTCTAAGTTATACTGAGAAGAGTTTAATGTACCGTAGTTTGAAGATATTGTTTGACCTTGAATTGTTAATTGAATTTCATGATCTTCAATTCTGTCTCCTAATGAAGAATAGAATTTATTTGTATTTCCACCACCACGAGCAGGAGGTCCACCACGACCATCAAAGAATATAATTTTTACTTTATTGTCCTTAGAAATTCCTGATAAGTTTTCTTTAGCAGTAAAGATTGACCAGTTAGCTTTTAAGTAACCACCATCTTTAGTTCCATCGGAGAATCCTAACATTACGTATTGCCGTTTGTTTCTTGCTGCAAGATGCTTTTGGTATACTGGGTGACTGTACATGTATCCTAAGATATCCTCACCATTATCTAAATCTTCAACTGTTTCCAATAAAGGAACAATATCAAAAGTCATTTCATCAATTTTCCAACCACAAATTCTTGCTAGTGCATATACTTCGAACATATTTTTCGAAGATTGTGTGTTTGAAATAATGTATCTGTGACATCCTGTTTCACCATTCTCTTCCTGAATTTGTTTCATAACATAGAATGACTTCAATGTTTCTCTAACAATTTCAGTTTCGAAAAGTTCTGGATCAATATTTCCTTCTAATTGAGTTAAAACATTTATTTGTTCTTCATCAGAAAGATCTGCATAATTAGCAGGGATTTTACCTTTTACAGTATCTCCTAGTTTACCATCAGCTGCTGCTTGGAAAATTTCGTCGATAACTTCACTGTGAATTCTTGAATCCTGACGAATATCCATGTAAGTAAAATGGAAACCAAATAATTTCACTTTTACAATAAAGTCTTCAACTACATCAACAAATAAACCTTGGTGATTCTTTACAATGTAATTTTTGATATCCTCAAGATCAGAAATGATTTCTTGAGCTGCTTTATAACGTTTTCCTTTTGTATTGAAAATAGTAGATGAAAGTTTGTTGTAAACCTTCTCTGCTAATTGATCAACACCGGTAAACGTCATTCTTTTTCTTAATTTCTTTGCGTCTCTGAAGTAGCAAATGAAAATCTTATGACGTAACTGGCGAGCAGTTTCTAATGTAATATCTGAAGTAACGAATGGGTTACCATCCCTATCACCACATGGCCAGAAACCAATATTGATAATATCTTTATCGTAATCAGTAACACCTTGTTTTGCTAATTCACGACGAACTCTTGAGTGAACGTTACCAACTGAATGATAAAAAACATTCTCTAGGTACCACATTAATCGAATTGCTTCATCATAAGGAGTTGGCTTTTCTTTAGATACAAAAGCTGTTCTTCCTAATTGTTGAAGTAACTCATTTATTTTTTGAAGATTTGACTCTCTAATTGCGTTTTCTAATTCACCGATGATAGATAATACTCTACCTGGGTAAAATTGAGTAGGGTGAGCTGTAAGAACGATTCTAACTTTAAAATCTTCCAATTTTTTAATCAGCTTGTCCATTTTTTGCTGACTAGAAGCACGGTTAAAAACGTAACGAACTGTACCATTACCATTTAAATCGTTAATTTCTTCAAAAGCAGCATCTTCAACGGCATCAAATAAAACTACTTGACGTTCGATGTATTGCATGAATTTGAACAACAATTGAATTTTTTCTTCTTCAGTCTCAACATCAGCGTGTTTTTCGAAAAAAGTATCTATAATCTCTGTTGGATTCTTCTTAGCGTTGAAACCATCTTGACATTCTTTAAACAATACAGGTAATAAAACCCCTGTATTTGTTATTTCTTCGAAAGGTAGTGTAAGGAACAAGCTGTTGTATATCTGATACTTAGCGGCAACCTTGTTTGAAAACTTAGAATTTAAATCCATAGGAGCTAAAAATATTGTGTTTTAGACGATGTTAACAAATGTAGTTAAAATGTGGAAAAGTATACGCAATTTTGCTGTTTAGGTTTATAAAAAAGGCCATTTTTTTTCATTGTTTACGTAAGATTATATATTCTTGGTTTATGGTTACAACTTGGGAAGATGAAAAAGTAAAAGTTAAGGAGGAAAACGGTATAAAGTCTTTAATTTCTAAGCGATCTTTTTTGAAAGGAGAACAGATTTGTTGCGTTGAAGGAGAAGAAATAAAAATACCAAATCGTTATTCGGTTCAAGTAAGTGATTCGATTCACGTGAATGTGAAAGAACCTGTAATGTATATTAATCACAAATGTGATGGTAATATTCAGTTGATAGAAAGGGCTTTTTATGCGCTTAAACAAATTCAACTAGGTGATGAAATCACCTTTAATTATAATGAAACGGAGATAGTTTTAGCGGAAGAATTTAAATGTTTTAGATGCGGACAGTTGGTTAAAGGACATAAATCCAAAGCGGAATTCCCTTGTCTTGAAATAAGTTAATAAAAACTTATCAACAGTAAAAACTATTAATTTGCGGTACTTTGGAAACCCTTTGTTAGTTTTGCCGTAAATTAAACGGTGATTTTTACGCCATTTTTTAGGATAGCGCAGTTAAATACTGCTTAATTATTGTGGGTTGGGAAATATTTATAAAATTATAAAGGGACTATTTATAGTCGCTCTTTTTACGTTGTGCCAAACTTTACAGGCTCAAAAATATTGGGTTGGCGGAAACGGAAATTGGAGCGACAAAAGTCATTGGTCGAACACCAGTGGAGGAGTTAGTGGCGCAGAATTACCAAATAGTGGCGAAGATGTTATTTTGAATTTATCTTCTGGATTTGGACAAAATGCTAGTTTTAAAATCGATTCGATTGCGTTTGCAAAGAATATTAATTTGCTTGATGTTCCCGAAATTTCTTTATTAGGAGATGAAAATTCAAATTTACTAGTCACTGGAAAATTCGAAGTTAATTCTAAATTCTCTAATGAATTTGAGGGTTATGTTGTTATGGCTGGAAATGAATCCAATTATAAAATAAAAACGTTTAATGTTGGAGAGTTTTTTGGAAAAAATGCTTTTTTTGATGTTTATAAAAATACTATTGAGTTTCCTGAGATATTAACAGTTACAACAATCGATACGATTATTATTGATGCTACTTGTGGTGATAACGGATCGGTCGTTGTCACACCTACCAACGGCGTTCCCCCATTTTCATATATTTGGTTTCCCTCTGGATTTACTGGTCAAGGAACGAATACTTATAGTGATTTACCTTCAGGTAATTACACCGTTTTAATTTCAGATTCGGATGTTGGAGGAGTGGCTTTTCCTTTTATTGATTTACAAATTAATGGACCATCACCGCTGGCAATAAACTTTAACTCTTTAGATAGTGTAAACTGTTTTGGTGGTTCAGATGGAGGTGTTAATACTTCTGTTTTTGGTGGGTACCCCCCTTATACCGTTGTTTGGGATGACCCTATTGCAGATGCGAATTCTACCGTAAGTCTATTTTTTGGGAGTACATACAATGTAAATACAACAGGTGTTCCAGCGGGAGATTATTCATTTACAGTGACTGATGATTCAGGTTGTGAAGAGACGAGCGGAGTTTATACCGTTAAAGAACCAGTTGCTTTAACTACATCTATTACTGAAACGAATCATGTTTCATGTTTTACTTTGTGTGATGGAGCTGCAACTGTTACTCCTATAGGCGGTTCTCCAAGTTATACTTATGATTGGTATGATGTTCCTGGGTCACTTGATAAAGCTCAAGTTACAGGATTATGTGATGGGACTTACAACGTAAGGGTTACGGATTCAAGAGGTTGTCAATCAACTTCATCGGTTATAATAACTGAACCTAACGAATTAGAAGCATCAATAGACTCGCTTACCGACGTTCAATGTTATGACGCTGGAGACGGAACTGCGAGTGTGGCTGTAACAGGAGGAACGACTATATATACTTATGATTGGTACAATGTACTTCCATCTACTCCAGTAGATTCATCAGTTAATGGTTTATCACCTGGTACCTATAACGTAAAAGTAACAGATGCAAACGGCTGTTTAGATACAGCAGAAGTAGTAATAATTCAGCCAAGCGTATTGACGTCTTCAATCACTGACACAATTCACGTTTTATGTAACAGTTTATGTACAGGGGAAATTGAAGTAAACGCAGCAGGCGGGACAGCTGTATATTCTTATAATTGGTATGACGCTACTGGACAAACATCTAATAGGGTAATAAATATGTGTGCTGGGACCTACAATGTTCAGACAACTGATGGAAATGGTTGCTTAGACACATCAACGGTTACTGTACAACAACCATCGACTGTAATATCTACAAGCATAACAAACATTACACATAATTTATGTTTTGAAGATTGTGGTGGAATCGCAATTGTAACTCCAGTTGGAGGTGTAGGTGGGTATACTTACGATTGGTATAATGTACCAGGTGGCGATACAGACTCCACAGCTTCGTCGCTTTGTTTGGGAACCTATAATGTAGAAGTAACAGATTCCAACGGCTGTATGTCTGCGTCTGAAGTTACTATTACAGAACCAACTATATTGTCTGGGTCAGCTACAAATTCGATGGTAAACTGTAAAAGTGCTTGTGATGGATCGATTGATTTAACACCAACTGGTGGAACGAGTGCTTATACTTTTGATTGGTATGATGTGCCCGGAGCTCCAACTTCAGAAGACGTAATAGGTTTGTGCTACGGAACTTATAATGTAAAAATTAAGGATGCAAATGGATGTTTAGATACGATCACATCTACAATTATAGAACCTGACACTTTAGTTGCTAGTGTTTTATCTTCAACAAATATTCTCTGTTATGGAGATACAGTGGCTGAAGCTTCTATTACTCAAACTGGAGGTACAAGCTCTTCAGGACTTTATACTTACAATTGGTTTGATGCACCTACAAATCCAGCAATAGCTAATCATTATTTACTTCCTGCAGGCGAATTTAGAGTTGAGGTATCTGACGATAACGGATGTTCAGATACGGTTCCTGTATCTATCACTCAGCCAGCTGAGGCGCTAACATCTTCTATTTCTGATACTATACATGTACTTTGTAAAAATACATGTACAGGTGAGGCGGAGGTAACTGCGCAAGGTGGGACCGGAGATTATGATTATCTATGGTATAATATATCTGGATCACCAACAACTAGGACAGTTACTGATTTGTGTGCCGGTACTTATAATGTGAGAGTTAGGGATGTTAATGGTTGTGTGGATACTTCAACAGTTGTAATCACTGAACCAGACGCCGAAGTTAATATTTTAGTTAGTGATTCATTAAACGTTACATGTAGCGGTTTATGTAATGCTTGGGCTACAGCGAGTTATTCAGGAGGTAATGGCGACTTGACGCTTAATTGGTATAATGCTGGAAACCAGTCTACCGATACTGTTTTTAATCTTTGTTTAGGGAATTATTATGTTGAGGTTACTGATATTAACGGGTGTTCGGATACGGATTTGGTTGTTATTACACAACCAGATTCTTTAATTGTAACAATTGATGAGGCTACTCAGTTAAGTTGCTTTGGTGACTGTAATGGTATAATGAGTGTGATTCCTAATGGAGGAACAAGTCCGTACGAATATAGTTGGTATGATGTTGTTAGTTCGCCTTCAAGTCAACTTGTATCGGGACAATGTGCAGGTGAATATCATGTAAAGGTAAACGACAGTTTAGGGTGTTTAGACACTGTTTTAATTACAATAGAATCACCTGATTCATTAGAACATACAGTAGACTCTGAAGTAGATATTTTATGCAAAGGTGACTGTAATGGTACAGCCAAAATGACTCCACTTGGGGGTGAATTTCCTTATACAGTTACTTGGTTCGATGTTCCGGGAACACCAACAGGAGATAGTATTGGGAATCTTTGCTCAGGAACGTGGAAATTTGAAATAATAGATTTTAATGGCTGTTCAGATTCAGGGCAGGTTAATTTAACTGAACCAGCATTAGAATTAACATCATCAATTACTGACACAACTAATAATCTTTGTTTTGGAGAATGTAATGGTGATGCAACTGTTTCTGCTTTAGGAGGAACTGGAATTTTAACATATGACTGGTATAATTCACCAGATAGTGATTCTGATACTAAAGCAGAAAATTTGTGTGCTGGTACTTATAACGTTAAAATCGAAGATGCAAATGGTTGTTTAGATACTTCTACTATTATAATTAATGCTCCAGATGAATTAAGTTTAATTGTAAATACTAATATAACATCTTGTGGTCATTTCGATACAAGTAGCGCAAGTATTACAGTAATTGGAGGAATTAAACCTTACACTTATGATTGGTATAATTTTGGAAATTTAACCAACGACACAATTACAGGGCTTTCTACGGGTATTTATTATTGTGAGGTAATAGATTCAAACGGTTGTGTAGATACAGCTGAAGTAAACATTACAAATCCAGAGCCTGTTGTGGCGTATATTGAATCAGATACCATTCATAATTCGTGTTTCGGAGATTGTTCTGGATATGCTTTAGCTCTAGCGAGTGGTGGAACAACAACTTATCAAAGGTTATGGTATGATGTTCCAGGATCTCCAGTTCTTAATTCAGTTTCTAATTTATGCGCAGGTTTATACCATGTTGAACTCACAGATTTAAAAGGTTGTAAAGACACCGCTGAAGTAGAAATCCGAGAGCCTTTAAAATTGATTTCTTCAGCAAATTCATTCGAAGCGTCTTGTTATGGGGCATGCGATGGCGTTGCTTGGACGGAATATTCCGGGGGTATTTCACCATATTTTGTTGATTGGTTAAATGCAGATAATCAAATTACAGATACGATTAAAAACGTTTGTGCAGGAACGTACCGAGCAGAAATAACAGATGCAAATGGTTGCCTAGATACAGCTGGTATAGATGTGGGAGCTCCAATAGTTGTTACTTCTTCTATTACAGATACCAATCATATTTTATGTTATAATGATTGTTCAGGTGATGCTGTTGTAACCCCTTCAGGAGGAACTTTTCCTTATACTTACGATTGGTTTACAGCTTCAGTTCCTGATATAGATAGTTCAGGTGCTAATTTGTGCGTAGGTTTAAATAGTGTAGAGGTAACCGATGCTAATGGATGTAAGGATACTTCTAATTTTACAATTATTTCCACATCACCAAAAATAGTTGCACATACTGATTCTGTTCCTACTTTTTGTTTTGGATCGGCTGATGGAATAGCAATAGCAAGCGCAAGTGGTGGAATACCAATATTTACATATGATTGGTATGAAGAAGGTAATCAAACCAATGATACAATAACGGGTTTATCAGCAGGGAGTTATAACTTTGAAATTACGGATGGTATTGGATGTATAGATACTTTTTCAGTAATTGTAACTGAGCCAGATAGTTTACAAGCGATTATAACAGATACAACGCATATAGTTTGTTTTGGAGATTCAACAGGATTGGCAATTACAACGCCTTTGGGAGGGACAGCGCCTTATACTTATGACTGGTATGATGCTCCTGGTAGTCAAACTGACTCCAATGCAACTGGGTTACCGATTGGTACTTATCACGTTGAAGTGACAGATGCAAGTGGATGTATAGATACAGGAGTTGTTTCATTAGTGCAATCTAGTGATGTGTTAATAACAAGTGATTCAGTT
The DNA here is from genome assembly GCA_905182585.1 of uncultured Flavobacteriales bacterium. GTDB lineage: Bacteria > Bacteroidota > Bacteroidia > Flavobacteriales_C. Next base: position 44,207 of record CAJJCC010000023.1, on the reverse strand, counting down.
GTTTCAAGTTGTTCAGGAATTTGTGATGGGATTGCAATCATCAGTGTTGATGGTGGAGAGGCCCCATACTCCTACGATTGGTTCGAAAATGATAATATAAATAATGATTCTATATATAATTTATGTGCTGATACGTTTCGTGTTGAGGTGACTGATGCTCTTGGCTGTATCGACACAGCAGATGTTATTGTCACCGAACCTGTTTCTCTTATTGCATTAGCAGTTGATTCTTCAGCAGCAACTTGTAATGGAGGAGATAATGGTTCGGCTGTTGTAGGCGGTTCAGGCGGAACTCTGCCTTACACGTACTGGTGGAATGATGCGATTAACCAAGAAAATGACACCGCTGTAAATTTATTAGGAGGTGTTTATCAAGCTGCTGTAATTGATGTAAATGGTTGCTCAGATACTGTTTTGATAACCGTAGAAGAGCCAGGTTTAATGACACCAAATGATAGCTTAGTTACCCCATCTTGTAATGGTGTATGTGATGGGTTTATAACTTTAGATTTAACAGGAGGGACAAAAGGGTCTGGTTATATACATTCTTGGAATGTTGCTTCTACAGATACTTTCTTATTAGATATTTGCGCAGGAACTTACGTTGATACGGTTACCGATGGAGCAGGGTGTTTAGATACGTTCACTTTTATTGTAACTGAGCCAGATAGTTTACAAGCGATTATAACAGATACAACGGATGCTGTTTGTAGTTACAGTGCAAACGGTCAAGCTATAGTTACTCCTATTGGAGGAACGGCCTTGTATTCGTATGATTGGTATGATGTTGCAGGGGGAGATAACGACTCTGTTGCCTCTGGTATTATACCAGGAACTTATCATGTAGAGGTTAAAGATTTTAATGGTTGTATTGATACTGGAGAAGTTGTAATTAATTCCCCTGCAGCGCTTAACTTGGTTCCTGATTCAATTGTTTCTACTTGTTCGGGAATTTGTACTGGTTCAGCAATTGTTATTCCATCAGGAGGTGTTACACCGTATCTTTATAATTGGTATAATGCAGGTAACCAAACAAACGATACCGCTTCCAATTTATGTGCAGGTTTTTATGATGTTGAGGTAACTGATATAAATGGTTGCATAGATACCTTAGAAGTTGAGGTTACTGAACCAGTTACTATTATCGCATCAGCAGTTGATTCCTCAGCAGTAACTTGTCATGGAGGAAATGACGGCTCTGCTGTTGTGGGCGGTTTAGGCGGAACCTTACCTTACACGTACTGGTGGGATGATGCGATTAACCAAGAAAATGACACGGCTGTAAATTTATTAGGAGGTGTTTATCAAGCTGCTGTAATTGATGTGAATGGTTGTTCGGATACTGTTTTAGTAACCGTAGAAGAACCAGATTTAATGACACCAAATGATAGCTTAGTTACGCCATCTTGTAATGGTGTATGTGATGGGTTTATAAGTTTGGATTTAACAGGAGGGACGAAAGGATCTGGTTATACACATTCCTGGAATGTTGCTTCTACAGATACTTTTTTATTAGATATTTGCGCAGGAACTTACATTGATACGGTTACCGATGGAGCAGGTTGTTTAGATACGTTCACTTTTATTGTAACTGAGCCAGATAGTTTACAAGCGATTATAACAGATACAACGGATGTTGTTTGTAGTTACAGTACTAACGGTCAAGCTATAGTTACACCAAGAGGTGGAACTCCAGGTTTTGCATATAATTGGTATGATGCTGGAGGTGATTTAGATTCAGTTGCATCAGGTTTGTTGGCTGGGACTTATCATATAGAAGTAATTGATGCTAAAGGTTGTATCGATACAGGAGAAGTTGTAATAAACGCACCTGCAACTATTGCGATTGAGGAGGACTCAGTTCCATCAACATGTTCTGGGATTTGTGATGGAGTAGCTTTTATAAGTGTTACTGGAGGAACAGGTTCTTATACCTATGATTGGTTTGAAAATGGAAATATAGATAATGATTCTTTATATAATATTTGTGCAGACACTTTTAGTGTTAAGGTTGCCGATATTAATGGATGTTTAGATACGGCTCACGTAATTGTAACACAACCGGTGTCGATTATTGCCTCTATAATTGACACGACTAATGTTAATTGTAATCAAGGAAGTGACGGTGGTGGAGTTGTTACGGGATTGGGAGGTACTCTACCGTATACATATTGGTGGAATGATGTATCCAATCAAACAAATGACACTGCTATTGGATTATTAGCGGGAACTTATCGAGTTGCGGTTATTGATTTAAATGGTTGTTCGGATACAACAGAAATTATAATTTCTGAACCGGAAGTTTGGAACCACTTTAAAGACTCTACTCAAGCTTCTTGTTATGCATACTGTGATGGTCAAATAACGGTTACTCCTGGAGGTGGAACTGCTCCATATACTCATAGTTGGACAACTGGTTCCAAATCTTCAACGGTAATTAATTTATGTGAAGGGATTTACACAGATACAATTACGGACGCTAGAGGTTGTGCAGACACTCTGATTACATATATTTTTCATCCCGACTCGTTGCAAGTTATGCCAAGCGTAATTAATAATGTTTTGTGTTTTGGTGATAGTACAGCTATGGCTTATGGATTAGGTTTGGGAGGAACAGCTCCTTACTCTTATCAATGGGGTGATCCAATTATTTACTCAGGTGATACTTTATCAAATATGACAGCAGATACCTTTAAGGTTGTTATTACAGATAGTTTTGGTTGTACAGACGCGAATCAAGTAATATTTACTTCACCTACTGAATTAACGACTTCCATTACCGATACCGTTCATGCAAATTGTATTTGCAATGCTTCTGCTATTGTAACTCCAGTTGGTGGAGCTGGAGGATATACTTACTTATGGAATGATTTAGGATTTCAAACTGATTCCGCAGCTATTGGGCTTTGTACAGGTGGTTATGAAGTTGTAGTTGCCGATATAAATGGTTGTTTTGATACATCACTTGTAACGATAAGGGATACCTCTCTATTTACAATTTCCATTACAGATACTACGCATGTTGCTTGTAATAGTATATGTAATGGAGAAGCGATCGTAACCCCTTCTTTAGGTAAAACTCCTTATACTTATTCTTGGTCGGATCCATTAATTACAACGGATTCAACTGTAACTGGAGTTTGCGCCGGAGTTATAAATGTAACAGTGACTGATAGTGAAGGTTGTGTTAGGTTTGAAAATGTAATGATTAACGAACCGGACTCTTTAATTGGAACACCAATGTTTACAAGTCCATCTTGCAACGGTGATACCAACGGTGTTGCTTGGGTTGGTGTTTCAGGAGGAACTGTTCCTTACCTTCATTCCTGGGATACAACTAGTGTAAACGATACAGTTTATAATGTTGGAATTGGAACATATACCAATACTATTTCAGATGCAAACGGTTGTTTGGATACTGTTTCTGTTCTCGTAATAGAGCCTACCATATTAGCTTCCAGCTTAGATAGTGTTAATATAAGTTGTAATGGCGTAGGAAATGGAGTAGTTTGGTCTGAGACGACTGGAGGAACACTACCATATAATTATCAATGGAATGATGTTGCAAATGCAACAACAGACTCAGTTACAGGCTTAACTCCTGGAATTTATACAGCTATTGTTACCGATGTTTATGGATGTTCTGATACGGATAGTGTTGCGATTACCGAGCCGTTATTGTTAGTTTCATCAATTACGGACACATCACATGTAAGTTGTTTGTGTACAGGTGTTGCGATTATTACTCCATTAGGAGGAACTGCTCCTTACACGTATTCATGGAATGATCCATTAAATCAAACCGATAGTACGGCTACTGGACTATGTGCCGGTAATTATACTGTTAATACAACCGACTTTAATGGTTGTACCGACACTTCTTATGTTATAATAAGAGATACTTCAAACTTTATAACTTCTATAGTTGATACCAATATGGTTTCATGTAATATGATGTGTAATGGTTCGGCTTTAGCAAGGGCCGAAAATGGAGTTCAACCTTATTTATTTACTTGGAATGATCCGGAGTCAACAACTGATTCATTAGTTAACGGTCTCTGTGCAGGATCTTATACCGTAAATATTTCTGACGCCATTGGATGTACACATAATTTAAATGTTACAATTACAGAGCCAACAGCTATTAATATTGTTTTAGTTGATACGAATATAAGTTGTAATGGAATTTGTAATGGATCTATCGAAGCGATTATTACAGGAGGAACTTCACCTTATTCTATTAATTGGAATGATCCTTCTTTGCCAGTTGATACAACTTACATAGACTCACTATGTGTTGGGCCAATCGAAATTGAAGTAAATGATCTAAATGGCTGTGTTTTAGTTGAAAACGATACGATCACTGAACCAGCTAATTTAGTAGCTTTTGTTAATCCATTTAATCATGTTTCCTGTTTTGGATCAAATGATGCTGAATTAAGCACTCTTCCAACTGGAGGAACTTCTCCTTACGAATATTCATGGAGTAGTGGAGAAAGTTCTAAAACGATTTCAGGAAAAGGACCAGGAACTTATAATGTATTAATTACAGACACGAATAATTGTTCGGATTTTAGTTCAATGGTGATTACCGAACCAAACGTATTAGCTTCTTCGATAACAGATGTGAAACATTTATTGTGTGGAGGAATAGGTACGGGTTCGGCAACAGTTACGGCAACTGGAGGAACACGACCGTATTCCTATAGTTGGTTTAATACGCCAGGATTTCAAACAGATTCTACTGCTACAAATTTACCAGCTGGAACTTATAACGTTGAAATTATAGATGCAAATGGTTGTAATGATACTTCCGAAGTGATAATTACTGAGCCGACACTATTTACAAATAGTATTACAAATTCAACCACTACGAGTTGTACCGTTTGTGACGGAACTGCATTTGTTACTCCTGTAGGTGGAACGCTGCCTTATTCCTATAATTGGTATGATGCTCCGGGAGCTCAAACAGACAGTTTAGCTCTTGCGTTATGTGCAGCAGTTTATCATGTTGAAATTATAGATGGAAATGGTTGTACTGATACAATTCAGCATGTAACGACTGGCCCTGGTGGATTAACAGCTGGGATTTTAGATACGACAATGGTTTCATGTAGTGGATTATGTGATGCGATTGCAATTGCTACTGGAGTTGCAGGGTCTGCTCCATACACGTATACATGGGATGATTCTTCAATAACACTAAATGATACATTACAAAACCTTTGTGCTGGATTATATTCTGTTTTGGTTGAAGATGTTAATGGATGTTTAGCCACTGCTCAAGTAGCGATTACAGAACCTGACGCTTTAGTCGCTTCTCTTTTAGATACAAGCTCAACAGGTTGTTCTTCACCATGTTCAGGTGAAGCATCAGTAGCTACGATTGGAGGAACTGGAAATTATACTTATTCTTGGAATGACTGGTCGAGCCAAACAACTAGTACAGCAACTGATTTATGTGCTGCTCAATATACTGTGACGGTTATAGATGCTAGCGGTTGTAGTGATACAGCAGTCGTTTTTATTACCGGCCCTAGTAATTTAACAGTTGCTATTGATTCTATAGTAGATATTACATGTAATGGTGTTTGTGATGGTAATGCAGCGATTACAGCTCAAGGAGGTGTTGGCGCATATACTTATTTATGGAATGATCCATCTTTAACCACCGATTCTGTGATTACTGGTTTATGTTCAGGAACAACAATTGGTCAAGTAACGGATGGAAACGGGTGTTTAGCTTTTACCAATGTAAACATTATTGAACCAGCTGAATTACTTGTTTCAATTGGAGATAGTTCAGACATTGTTTGTAATGGTTTTGCTGAAGGTTGGGCAACCGTACTTTATTCAGGCGGAACAGCTCCCTATGATATTGTTTGGAATGATGGAAGAACTCAAACTACAGATACTGTTAAGGATTTAGTTGCAGCAACTTATACGGTGACCGTAACAGATGCGAAAGGATGTTCAGGTCAAGCTTCTGTCACACTATCAGAACCGATTACAATAATTGCAAGTACATCAGATTTACAACATGTACTTTGTACTGGATTCTGTATTGGAAAAGCGAGTTTAACCGTTTCAGGAGGAACTATTGGTGGTGGTTATTCTTATTTATGGGAAGATGGACAAACTTCACCAGGAGCAATTAACTTATGTTCCGGTTTCCAAACGTACCAAGTTACCGATGGAGCTGGATGTACTTTAACTGATTCTGTTGAAATATTAGATCAAAACAACTTTACTGCAGAATTTAGCGGAACAAGTGTGAGTTGTAATGGTGATTGTAACGGAACAATAACGGTTACACCTTTGGGAGGCACAACCCCGTATACTCACTCATGGACGCAAGGATCAACTGCGGATGACTTAACAAGTCTTTGTCCAGGATATTATACAGATACTGTTTCTGATGCAAATGGATGCTTCTTAGTTGATAGTTTCGAAGTTAAAGAACCAGCAGTTTTTATTACAACAATTACGGATAGTCTTAATCTAAAATGTTTTGGATCATGTGATGGAAAGGCTTTTGCTCAAGGAAATGGAGGGACTTCTCCTTATCAATTTACATGGTACAATTCATCAGGTTCACAAGTTAACGATACAGCATATAATTTATGTGCGACTACTTATTATGTATTAGGTGAAGATGTAAATGGTTGTCAATTGGAAGATACGATATCATTAATTCAGCCATCAAAAATTAATGTTTCATTAGATGCTCAAACCGATGTTTCTTGTAATGGAACATGCGATGGAGCAGCAACTGTTTCTGCAAACGGTGGATCAGGAAGTCTTTTGTTTACCTGGGAAGATGAAAGTAATTTATTGTCCAGAACAGCTTTATGCGCAGATGAATATACAGTGCTAATAACAGATGATAGTTTATGTGTTGATAGTGTTGTTATTAATTTAACACAACCAGATTCGTTACTTGCATCAATTACAGATACTTCACACATTGTTTGTGCTAATGTTTGTGATGGAGCTGCAACGGTGGGAGAAACTGGAGGTACAGCACCTTATTCTTATAATTGGTATGACGCAGGAAATTTAATATCCAGTACAATTAATAATCAATGTATTGGAATATATCATGCAGAGGTTACAGATTCTATGGGTTGTAAAGATACAGCTGAAGTTACGATCAATGATTTCAGTCTGTTAACAGTATCTGTAGATATTACGAACATCAGTTGTAATGGTATATGTGATGGTGTAGCAGTTGCAACAGTAGTTGGAGGTGTTGAGCCATATACTTATTCATGGCAGTCTGGTGAATCAACAGATTCTATAAAAGATCTATGCGATGGAAATTATATTTTAACTGTTAGCGATTTTGAAAATTGTAATGCAGGAGCTTCAGGAATGGTAATTGAGCCACCTGTTTTAACATCATCTATTATTGACAGTGCTAACCTGGATTGTTTCGGAGTTTGTGATGGTTATGCAACAATTTCGCCTTTTGGAGGAACTAGTCCATATATATATGTTTGGAATGATGATTTAAATCAAACTTCATATACAGCAACAGGGTTATGTGCTGAAATTTATAAAGCAGTTATTATCGATAATAATGGATGTAAGGATTCAAGCAATGTACATATAGATCAACCTGATTCTATTTTCACGACAATGATTGAAAGCCAAGCAAATTGTACAAACTTAGCGGATGGGTCAGTAGACTTGTCAGTAAGCGGAGGAATAGCAAATTATTCTTATAGTTGGACTTCATCTAATGGATATGCTAGTTCAGATGAGGATATCGAAAATTTATTAATCGGAGCGTATGAAGTGACAATTATAGATGAAAATGGATGTACTCATTTAGATACAGCAACGATAACTGAGGTGAATGTTATTAATGCAAATGCTGGCGATGATATAACAATCTGTAATGAGGACAGTGTATTGTTAGTTGGAACAGGTGGAGTACTGTATTCATGGTCTGAAGGAGGCTCATCCGATTCTAATTATGTAGATCCATCAATAACTACAGAGTATATATTAACTGTATTTAATAACGGATGTTCGGATGCTGACACGGTAATTGTTAATGTAAATGGATTACCGGATGTAGTGGCATTTACTACAGATAATTTGATTCTTGAAAATACTACAGCACAGCTTACAGTTTCTGGAGCAGGAATGGGTGCTATTTACGATTGGAACCCTCCAATTGGATTAAATGACCCTACAATTCAAAACCCAATTGTTTCAGCCACAGAAGGGGTTACTTATTTTGTAACCGGAACAGACCTAAACGGTTGTTCAGATACCGCTTCTGTTAGAATTGATGTTGCAACTACAATTGTCTTCCCTGATGGAATTACACCTAATGGAGACGGATTGAATGAATTTTGGGTAATTCAATTAATTGATGAATTTCCTGATGCAAATGTTAAAATATTTAATAGATGGGGGCAAAAAGTATTTGAAAGTAAAAGATACGTAGATCAATGGAATGGAATTAAGAATGGTAAGAAATTACCAGTAGGAACCTATTATTACTTGATTGATTTAGGACCTAATCAAGAAAAATTCACTGGACCAATCACTTTAATGAGATAAAAGGAAAGTGATGAATTTAAGCAAAACAAGAACATTGGATAAAAAGAGAATATATATCAGGTTACTTTCGACTTTATTGTTGATTATAGGCTTTCAAGCAAAGGCTCAGCAGTTGCCATTATTTACGCAATATTTGTTTAACAAATATGTATTTAACCCTGCTGTTACTGGAACAGAAGATAATTTTTCGGCGACGGCAAACTATAGGTATCAATGGCAAGGTGTAACAGATGCACCGCGTACATATATAATGTCAGTTCATGGTCCGCATAAGTTTAAAAGTTTTGGTTTAGGAGGAGCCTTGTATACAGATGTAACTGGCCCAACAAGTAAAACAGGTGCGTATTTATCTTACGCTTATCATTTACAAGTAACAGATAATACTAAGTTGTCATTAGGATTAAGTGGAGGGTTATTACAATATAGAGTTGATGGAACTAAAATTACATTAGCTGACCCAGGTGATTTAACATTAGTAAATACACTTTTAAATAAGGTGATTCCTGATTTTGGTTTTGGTGGATATTGGTATGGGGATAAATTTTATGTCGGATTATCGGTTCCACAGTTTATTCAAGGCCGTTTAGATTTTTCTGACGATGGAGCGCAATCGTTAAGTCGACTTACGTCTCATTTTTATTTAAATAGTGGATATACCTTTAAAGTAAATGATGATTTTGGAGTTGAGCCGTCTATGATGATGAGATTCTCTTATCCTGTAATTCCTCAGTTAGACATTGCATTTAGAGCGATTTATCAAGATAGTTATTATTTAGGATTGATGAAAAGAACTCAAGACGCTTTTGCAGTAATGGCAGGTTATCAAACAGTAAATAAGAAATTTACTTTTGGATACTCGTACGATATAACACAAAATGAACTGTCTGTTTTTAGTAATGGTTCTCATGAGCTAATGGTAAAAGCTACTTTTGGTGATATTAAGTCAAAATCGAGATCTCCAAAATTGAAGAAAAAGAGACGATCAAAATTAGAGCGTTTGGAAAAACAGTTAAACCGATTAGGAGATCGAGAGAATACAGAGGGTGAATCTAGCGAGGATGGTGACATGGATTATTATGATGATTCAGTTAACGATCAAATGAATGAGAAATCAAAAAGCGAAGCAGATGACTCAAAAACTTTAGAGCAAAAATTAGCGGCAGTTGAGCAGAAAGATAGAGCGCTTAGAGCGAAAGTAAGAGTATTGAGAGATGAAGCCGAAGCTGCAGGGTATAATAGTCCTAATGACCCTGGTTTTCCAAAGAGAAATCAATATTTAGAAGCATTGGACCAAATTAAGGAAGTATACCGTCAGAAAAAAGAGCTAGACGCTTTATTAGATTAATGTTTTACGACACAATTGTATTTAAAATCATTTAATTAACTTCGCAGAAAATTACAGTTGATGTTGAGAGTTTTTTCAATTTTACTTTTTGTGTCTTTTTTGTTCTTTTCTTGCGTAAAGAAAGGAGAGATTGTATTGCAGGACGAGAAAGTGAAAGACTTAAAAGTTTCATTTTCATCGGAAAATTTGGATAAAAATCACCTTGCATTTATTGGAAAAGAAGAAATCAAAATTGTTCCGGTTTCAATAGTTGGCGGTTTCAATATTAAAGTCAAGAAAAATACCATTTTTTCAAAAAAGGTATTTGATCTTTATTCAATACAAGACTCTAATAGTGTCGCATATTTTCAAAAAATAGATTTATTTCAAGCAGCTTTAAAAGCTGAAAAGCTAATCGGGTTAAAATCTAAGTTCCTTAATGTTTCTTTTCAAGATAGTATTGCTACTATGTTCTTTCAGGAAGGGTTTGACAAAAGAATTATAGAAAGTAATAAAAATAGAGAAGGATTATTATTTACCTTTTCGGATCAGTTAAATGTTGAGTTTTGTCCCAAAAGAGCAAATAAGGATAGTATTAAAAAAACAACCTCAATTGTAATTTCTGATTGGTTAAATGGGAAAGTGAATGTAGAATGTGTTTTTGATTTACGTAAAACAGCTCAGTTTTTATCCCTCCAAAAATCGTTTGATTTGTTAGGGTCTAAAAACTTAGCCTTAAATTATTACTTAAATCCAGTTTCTAATTTGTTAGAACCTTTTGTTTCTTACACAGCTCAAAAGACTCAAGATGCAATTGAAACAAAATTGTTAACTGAACAAAAAGTTGTGGAAAGGTTAGTGATGAATTCTACAGAGATAGAGTTTTTACAAAACGAATTAAAGGAGCATATTTATAGTTCAAATTTCCCTTCGTTGAAAAAAATTGAAGCAGCCGATTCTATTTCAGGATTACTTAGCTGTTTGGATATTACTGGGTTTAACGAGTATTTTGAAAAAGTTGATACAGGGTATTTATTAAAATCAAAAAACACGATTATTAATAAAGCAGTAATCATTCCAGCGGGTTCAAAAATTCACTTCAATTCAGGAGATCAAGTTGATTTCCAATCTAAAGGATTTATAGTTTCAAAATCACCAGTCTTTTTCAACGGATCGCAAGGTGATCTGATCAAAGTAATAAGCACCGATTCTACAGGAATGGGTATTCATGTTATAAACGCCGGAACGTATTCTCAAATTAATTACACAGAGTTCTCAAATCAATCCAATTTAAAGTATGGAAACTGGAGCTTGCCAAGTGCAGTTACTTTTTATGAGTCTCCTGTTAAAATTGATCATTCTTATTTTATAAATAATCAAAGTGAAGATGGACTGAACTTATTTAGATCTTATCCATTTGAGGTTTCGAATACAACTTTCAAAAATACATTTTCAGATGCATTCGATGCAGACTTTAGTGATGGAACTTTAACAAATTGTAATTTCATTAATGCAGGAAATGATGCAATCGATATTTCAGGGAGTACAATAGTAGTTAAAGGTTGTGTGTTTGACAAGGTTGCTGATAAGGCATTAAGCGCAGGAGAGGACAGCAAAATGACTGTTGATAGCATTAAAATAGATGGAGCTTCTTTGGCAGTTGTAGCAAAAGATCTTTCAAAAGTAATTATATCTAATTCGGAGATTTTAAATTCAGAGGTAGTTTATTGTGCTTTTCAAAAGAAGCAAGAATTTGGACCTTCTACTATTGTAGCTAATAATGTTACGTTTACAGAATTTAAAGAAGAAAATTTAATTGAAGAAAAGTCAACGCTTAAAGTAGATGGTGAAAAAATACACAACTACCGCGATGACGTAAGAAAGTATTTATACGGAAACGAATTTGGAAAAGAGACTGTTAAATAATATTCATGATTCACTAGGTACTTTTGATCCTATCACTCTTAAGGAGATGGACGGAGTAAGTTTAATGAATAGAACGGATACAAAATTTGTATTTGAAGCAGAACTCCTGCCTCAAATTTTGGAGAAAGTTGCACCGCATTATAAGTCATTAGAGATTTCTGGTAACAGATACGCTAATTACAAAACAGATTACTTTGATACGAATGATTTTTACATGTATATAGCGCACCAAAATGGTAAGTTAAATAGATATAAAATTAGATATCGTGAATATGTTGGATCTGACCTTTCATTTTTAGAAGTTAAATTCAAGACGAACAAGGGTAAAACCATGAAGTCAAGAATAAAGGCTTGGGCAGGTGAAAATGAATTCAATACAACCGATACAACGTTTTTAAATGAAAAAACACCCTTTGATGTTTCTGATTTACAACACGTATTAACAAATAATTTTTCCCGCATTACATTAGTAAGTAATACGGATAAGGAGCGATTGACAATCGACTTTCATCTTCAGTTTGCAAAGGACGATAATGTTAAACAATTATCTAATTTGGTAATTGCAGAAGTAAAACAAGAAAATGTAAATAGAGATTCTCAGGTAATGAAAATCTTAAAAACCTTTAATATAAGAGAAGCTAGCTTTAGTAAATACGCTACAGGGGCAGCTCTTTTAAATCCCCAATTGAAATATAATAAGTTTAAAAAAAACTTGCTGTATTTAAATAAAACACACAAAAATGGAAATATTTGGAATACCGCTAATTGATAGTGATGATTTTTTAAAATTAATATTTAAATTTTCAATCAACTTACTTTTCTTATTCATTACGATAAGGTTTATTTTTTACCGTAATAACCGTGACAAGGATTACTTGTTCACGTTTTTTATGTTTAACCTGATGACCTTCTTCATCTGTGTGCTTTTAAGAAAAGTACCTATGGAAATGGGATTTGCAATGGGGTTATTTGCAGTGTTTGGTATTTTAAGGTATCGTACAGAGGCATTACCAATTAAGGAAATGACCTATTTATTTATTGTTATTGGTTTAGCAATGATTAATGCTTTAACGAATAAGTCAATCAGTATGGCTGAATTGCTATTTACTGATTTTGTAATTGTAGGCGTTACTTTAGGGATTGAATTAATTTGGTTTAATAATCATGAGAGAAGTAAAACAATTGTTTACGAAAAAATCGAAATGATTAAGCCTGTTCATAATGATGAGTTAATGGCTGACTTAAGAGAAAGAACAGGTTTAGATGTTTTTAAATTTACGATTGGAAACGTTGATTTCTTAAAAGATGTAGCTTCAATTAAAATATATTATAAAGAAAAAAAATAAAATGAGATTGCTTACTGCTTTATTCTTTGCTCTTGGCTTAGCATCTTGTTCTTTTGATGGAGTTGGTGTTGAAGGATTAAACCAGGAGGTCGCTAAACCTCAAGAAGTCTTAAACTTCGGTAAATTACCACTTAAAAATCATTTGGGGCAGTTAACTGCTGTTATTGAAATTCCTGCTGGAACAAGTCATAAATACGAATACAATTACGATTCTAATAAATTTGAATGTGAAATCGTTAATGGTAAAGAACGAATTGTAAAGTTTTTACCTTACCCGGGGAACTACGGATTTCTTCCTGGAACTTTAATGGATAAAGATAGAGGTGGAGATGGTGACGCATTAGATGTTTTAGTTTTAGGAGAAGCTGTTAAACAAGGAACGATTATCCCAATTAAAGCAATTGGAATTGTTCGGCTTTTAGATAGAGGTGAAGAAGATCATAAAATTGTTGCAGTACCAATAAACGAAGCTAAAAACACTTTAGGAATTCATGAATTTAGTCAAAGTCCGAAAGCAGTATTGGATATTGTAAGTTTATGGTTTGAGTCGTACAAAGGACCAGGAAAAATGGAATTCCAAGGTTGGGATTCTGATTCCTTAACAAATATTGAAATTATGAAGTGGGCTAAATAGCCCATTTTTTGTATATGGAAGCAATAAAATTAATTTGGGATATAAGAAGCCTAGACGCTCAAGAAGTAACCGACGGTTTAATCGGGAATCTTAAAAATTATATCGAAGAAAACAAGATTGAAAATTCAGAAGTTGGATTTGAAACAATCATGTCTCATTATCATGTTGTTTACCTTAAAACAACAAAGAATTACATGATTGAGTTAAGAGATAAATTCACACCAGATAGAGGTGAATATCTTTAGAATTCATCACTTCGAATAATCGAGAGAATAATGTAATCCAATACTTTCCTTTCTGTTGGATGCGAACTTAATAATTAGGTAAGCAATGTTAATTAAGTTACGCGTTTCACAAAGCTTTTGCGAGGGCGTTGTTTTCTCATATAACTCTTCAACTTCACGATACAATATTTCCAATCGTTCAATGGCACGTTTAAGCCTTAAGTCGCTTCGTACAATCCCAACGTAACTACTCATAATTCCTTGAACTTCTCTTTGACTTTGTGTAATCAATACCATCTCCTCTGGAGCTTCAGTTCCTGATGCATCCCATTGCGGGACATTAACAGCAATAGTTTCTTCAGATATGATTTCACTAGCCTTTAAAAAGGCTCTATGTGAAAATACAATCGCTTCTAACAAAGAATTACTCGCTAACCTATTAGCACCATGTAAACCAGTACAAGCACATTCGCCAATTGCATATAAGCCCTTAATAGATGACTGACCATGTTCATCAACTACAATACCGCCACAAGTGTAATGTGCAGCTGGAACTACAGGAATAAAATCAAATGCAGGATCAATTCCAAGTGATTTACATTTAGTATAAATATTTGGAAAGTGAGCTTTGAATTTTTTCATATTTAGATTAGTACAATCTAAATACATAAAGTCAACCCCATGAATTTTCATTTCAGCATCAATCGAACGCGCAACAATATCTCGTGGAGCAAGTGATCCACGTTCATCGTATTTGTTCATGAACTCCTTTCCATCTTGATCTTTTAATACAGCTCCAAAACCTCTCACAGCTTCGGAAACTAAAAAAGAAGGAAACGATCCTGGATTGTGTAATGAAGTAGGATGAAATTGAACAAACTCCATATCTCTAACTTCCGCTTTAGCCCTATAAGCCATTGCAATTCCGTCACCGGTTGCAATTAATGGATTAGTGGTTACTTTATAAGCTAATCCAGCTCCACCCGTTGCCATAATTACATTTTTAGCAAGTACGGTATTAATTTCTTTCGTTTTTTTATTGAGGACATATGCACCATAAGTCTCAACACCAGAATCCTTTCGGGTTATTTTAATCCCTAGATGGTGTTGTGTAATAATATCAATGGCAAAATGATGTTGTAATATTTTAATGTTCGGGTGCTTTTGAATAGCACTAAATAAAGCTCTAATTATTTCTTTACCTGTAATGTCTTTATGATGTAATATTCGGTTGTCTGAATGACCACCTTCTTTAGCTAAATCATAAGCTCCAGACGCATTTTTATCAAATTGAGTTCCCCATTCTATGAGTTCATTAATTCGGTCTTTAGCCTCCCTAACCACAATTTCAACAATTGTTTTATTATTTAGGCCAGCTCCAGCATCAAGCGTATCAGCAATATGTTTGTCAATACTATCCGGTTCATTCCACACACCAGCTATTCCGCCTTGCGCATAGGATGTATTTGATTCTTTGGCATCGTCTTTAGTAATTATTCCAACGGTTCCTTTTTCCGCAGCTTTTAAGGCAAAGCTTAGTCCAGCTATTCCTCCACCAATTACTAAAAAATCCAATTGAGTATTCATCACTATAAAAATAAAGAATTTTAAACTTTTTATTCCTAGAAAATAGGACAAAAAAAAGACCGTCTCAATGGACAGTCTTTTATAAATATTCTAATTCATTATTATTTTTTTGGTTCTTCAACTTCCCCTTTTGAATTTTCATCCTCCGTGTTCGTTGCATTTTTAAACTCTTTGACGCCTTTTCCAAGACCTTTCATTAATTCTGGAATCTTTCTTCCTCCAAAAAGAACTAAAACAACTACAAGAATAATCCATACTTGGGGCATTCCTATCATTCCTGCCAATACTGCGTTCATCATAATTGAAAAATTTACACCATAAAGTTACAAAAAATTTATATTCTAATCCATTTAGAATTTGTGAACGAAATGATATTTAATACCGAGTAACATTTAAACCAATCCAACCTGATCTAAAAGGAAGGCATAATCCAGTGCAACCTCCTTATAATACTCATATCTACCCGAAGCACCACCATGTCCAGTTTCCATATTCGTTTTTAAAAGTAAGTTGTTATTATCTGTTTTCAACTCTCTTAGTTTGGCAACCCATTTAGCGGGTTCCCAGTATTGTACTTGAGAGTCATGCAAGCCAGTAGTTACTAATAATGCAGGATAATCTTTTGCTTCAATCTGGTCGTAGGGGCTATAACTTAGAATGTATTTATAGTATTCTGCATCATTAGGGTTCCCCCATTCATCGTATTCACCAGTAGTTAACGGGATAGTGTCATCCAACATTGTAGTTACTACATCAACAAAAGGAACAGCAGCAATAGCGGCTTTCCAAATTTGAGGTTTAAGGTTGATAATCGCTCCCATTAATAAACCTCCAGCACTTCCACCCATTGCGCAAAGTTTTTCGGAGTTCGTGTAATTTTGTTCTATTAGGAACTCACCACAAGAAATGAAATCGGTAAATGTGTTGATTTTGTTTAACATTTTTCCATCTTCATACCAATGTCTTCCTAAATCTTCACCACCTCTAATGTGCGCGATTGCAAACACAAAACCACGATCCAATAAACTTAACCTTGCCGGACTAAAACTAGGATCTACAACATGACCGTAGCTTCCATAACCATAAAGCAAGGTTGGGCTTTCTCCATTTAATTCAGTTCCTTTTTTATAAACGATACTCATCGGAATCATAGTTCCATCTTCAGCTTTGGCTTCAACTCTTTTGGTAGTGTATTCCTCAGGATTATGGCCACCAATTACTGCTTGAACCTTTTTAACATCCTTTGTTTTAGATTCTAAGTTGTAATCAAATATGGTAGAAGGGGTTTTTAAACTTGTAAATCCAAATCGAAATAAGTTGGTGTCGAAATCAACATTCGTACTCATATAAGCCATGTAGCTTTCTTCCCCCATGTCGATAACGTGCTCACTTTTATTGATTTGATCTATTACTCTAAATTGAGTTAATCCACCTTTTCTTTCATCTATAACAAGAAAATTATTGAATATTTCAATCGATTCTATTAGTACGTCATCGCGGTGAGCCATTACTTCTTTCCAATTTCCGGAAGTCGTGTTTTCCTCATCACATTCCATTAATTTAAAATTCTTAGCGGCATCTAAGTTGGTAACTACAAAGAATTTTCCACTCTTGTGATCTATAGAGTATTCATGATCTCTTTTACGCGGTTCAAATAATTTGAATTCACCATTAGGATCGTCTGTTTTTAAAATTCTAAACTCAGTTGATATAGTACTGTAAGAACCAATTATGATATAATCTTTCGATTTTGATCTGTAAACGCTCGAAATAAAAGCATCTTCCTCTTCACAAAAAATCTCAATGTCTTCCCTCGCATCCGTTCCTAAAACATGTTTAAAAACCTTGTTACTTCTTAAAGTCTGTTCATCTTTTTGCGTGTAAAAAATGGTTTTCCCGTCCAAAGCCCAAGCAAAACCACCAGAAGTATTGGGGATTTCATCTTCAAGAATTTCACCCGTTTCTAAGTTTTCAAAGTAGATGTTATACAGTCTTCTCGAAACAAAATCCACCGAATAAGCAAGGATTTTGTTGTTACTACAAATTCCTAATTTCCCAATTCCGCAATAAGTTTGGTCTTGTGCTAACTCGTTTTGATCAATTAAAACTTCTTCTTTCGCCTTTAAACTTCCTTTTTTACGACCAAAAATTGGATATTCCTTACCTTCCTCATATCGTTGCGAATAATAATAACCGTCAGATAAATAGGGAACAGATTGCTCATTTTTATCCAATCGTCCAATAATTTCTTCATACAACTCACTTTGCAGTTCCGTAGTATGCTTAAGTTTATCATCCGTATAATTATTCTCAGCGTTCAGATAATCAAGTACTTCCTGGTCTTCACGGTCATTAAGCCAATAGTAATTATCTGTTCTTGTGTGGTTATGTATCGTTAATTCCTTTGCAATTTTCTTAGCCTTGGGCGTTTTCATAGTATTTTATTTTTAAGCGCCAAATGAAAGACCCTATTCTGCTAACTTATCAACAATATTTCGATATTCAATCCCTTTTAAAATGGGGTTTTCAAAATGTGATTGTGAATTTATTAACAGAAAACCATTTTTATTCTCAATAGTGACGAACTATCTTGCTCGGGAGTAATTCAATAATATTTCTAATTAATTAGATGTTTATGGAAAGTTTATTTTCAAAAGATGAGTTAATGTATCAATTAACGGAGTTGAGAAACAAACGTGATTTGGCACAAAAAAACAGAGTAGCAATTCTTAAAAAGTATACAAGAAAAGCCACTCAAGAGAAAAAGGAAGTTGAGGCAAGTCTTGAAATGAGCGACCTTGAAATGAAAATTGAAAACGTTGAAGGAAAATTGGACAGGTTGTTTTAAGCCTCTTTCCAATATTTTTTGAAACACCTTATTATCGAAACCTCGGGGTGAATTTCACCCCCACCGATTAAAAAACTGCAAAATTCCTGGGCCAATAATGGGCCTAGGAATACGCCCTTAGAACCTAATCCATTAAAAATCAATAGGTTTTTATGTTTTGGATGTTCACCAATAAATGGTCTACGATCATGTGATGCAGGGCGAATTCCTGCTTTGTGATCGATTATTTCATAAGTACAATCCGATATCTTTTCGAATTTCTCTAAAATTTCAGCTTTCCCTTTTTCACTAGGTTCCCAACTTTTATCTCCCCAATCATAGGTAGCTCCAACTTTGTAAACGTCGTTGCCAATTGGTAAAATGAAGATATTTTTCTTTCGAATTTTATCCACTTTTAAATCAGCAGACTTGATCGTTAATACATCACCTTTGGTACTTTTAAATGGTAGCCAGTTAAAGTAGGGATTGTTTGAAGTATACGTTCCCTCTGCAAAAAGTATTTTATCGGTTTGAATATCTTTATAGTTTACCGCTTCACCTTTGATGGAAATGTTATTGTAATCAAAGTCTTCATTTACCAATAACCCTAAATCTGCAAAATACTTCCTAAGCAACGTTACAAATTCAGGAAGATCCAATCTACCCGTTTGTTTTACAATTCCAGCGTATCTTTCCTCCCCTTTTATATTAATAACGTGTGGTTCACTTTTAAGAAAATCTTTAGAAATATCAGTAACAGCTTGAGTTTTCCAAAAATCGATTTCTTGTTCATTTGCTAAAACTTTCTCTACATCAATCATCTTTAGTAATTGCGTGTCTAAAACAGTTTCAATCTCAGAATATACTTCCAGCATTTTATCAATCATCTCTTGGGCTCGCCAAGTAGGAATCATTTGTCGGAAAGCAATAGGATTCCAAGTTCCAGCAGCAACACTCGAAGAAGCAGGCTGATCATTAGAGAAAATAACAAACGGCTTGTTTCGTTTTTTTAATTCCCAACCTAAAAGTAGTCCGGCCAAACCGCCTCCTACAATAATGTAATCGTAACTGGATTTCAAACTCATATGTTAACAAATTTACAAACTAGACTTCTATTCATCTAATTATAATTAGTTCTTTGGTATTACAATTGTATTTATCAATATCTGTTATGAAAAAAATAATCTTATTTCTACCCATTTTAATACTAGGAATTGCCGCTACAACTTCCGATTATTTAAACACTTGGCTATCGGATGAAATGCTCCATCCAGCAACAGTAAGTTTAGCAGTTTATGATTTAGATAGCAATGAATATGTGTTGCAACACAATAGTCAAAAAGTACTGCCAGCAGCATCTGTCCAAAAATTAATTACAACAACAATAGCATTAAAAACATTAGGTTCCGATCATCAATTTGAAACGATTTTAGCATATACAGGTGATATAAAAGACGGTATTTTAAGAGGAGATATTTACATCTTTCCTAATTTTAATCCAACCCTGGCGAATAAACGATTCGGTAAAAATATTTCTGAAATAACAGGAGCAATAAAAAGTTGGTTGGCTAAAAATAACGTGAAAGTAATTGCCGGGATTAAAGTAGTCGATCCAACAATGAAATCGGAAACTTTACCAAGAACTTGGATTTGGGAAGATATCGGAAATTATTATGGAGCCAATCCATGTGGAACTGTTTTAAATGAAAATATTTTAGAATTGTATTTTGAAAGCGGTGCTGCTGGAGAACCTACAAAAATTGTAAAAACGATTCCTGACTTACCTTTATTAAGAGTAACAAATAGAGTGCTGTCTTCCGAAAAAAATAGAGATTTAGCTTACGCATTTGGGGGGCCTTATGAGCGAGGATTAGTAGTAGAAGGAACAATTCCTGCTAATCGCAAAAACTTCAAAGTAAAGGCTGCATTACAAAACCCTCAAAAGGCATTGGCTTATTTGGTTTACGAAGAATTAAAGAAATCGCCTTTTCTTACCATTAAGGGAAAGTACGGGACACTAGAAAAAAACAAGCGACCATACAAGCAATTTGGAGTTGTTAAAAGTGCATCTGTCAATGAAATTGTTAAAAAAACCAATCATAAAAGTGTTAATATTCTAGCTGAAAATTTACTGCAAAACAGTCATATGCATTCTGGATCTCAAAGATCTATGGGAATATGGGCTAAAGATTACCTAGCAAATAAATTAAATATTAGTGTAGCAGGCATGCAATTAAAAGACGGAAGTGGACTTTCAAGATTTAACGCAATTTCATCTCAGCAATTGGTGGAGTTATTGATTGTAATGAAAGACAATAAAGCTTTTCAAAACTCATTACCAACAGCTAGGAAATCAGGAACTGTAAAATCGTTTTTGAAAAATAGCAGTTTAAATGTAAGATGTAAAAGTGGATCAATGCAAGGCGTTCGAAGTTATGCAGGGTATATGAGTACTAATTCAGGAAGGAAATTTGCATTTTCAATTATAATTAATAATGCCGAAGTAAAAGGATCGAATGTGAAAAAGAAGATTGAAGAGTTATTGATTCATGTTGGTGGTTTGTAGTTGTTTTAGATTGAAATACGAACTTCCTTAAGCACCGAGTTTTTTTCGCATATTTTATTTCTAGTTCAAAATATTGAGTTGTTGACCTGTTTTGAAAAAAGTGTCACGGGCTCGAAGTCGGTAATTTGCGCCCAATCCAAAAGTTATTACTTAAGAGAGGTCTGGGTTTTATGCCTGCCCGAATGCTTTGTTAAAAAAGAAACTTCTCCATTAAAGCATTCACAAAAACGTCACGCTTAACCTCTTTCCTCTCCATTTTTGAAATAGAATAACCCTTACTTAAAAAGAAAGGTTGAGCAGTAATACTCACACTAGCAAATATTTTTGAATTTCCTTGAAGCCTAGCTTCTTTTTCAACTTCATCTTGTAAAAGAGAAGCAACACCAATTCGCTGATAGTTATGATGAACATATAAAAAGTCAAATAATCCATTAATTGTTAAGGAGCCAAACCCTACAATTTCGTGCCCAATTTCCACCACCCAAAATTTTTGAATAAAAATTAATTTTTTCCAGTTATCTAAATTGTCAAAAGAAGACCAAACTTTAATTTGATTAACAGTATAATCTTTCGCGTTTACAAACCGAATTGTATTAATGTTTAAAGTCCTAATTGATTCAGCATCAATAAGGGCAGCAGGCCTGATAAGCATATGTGAAAATTGGAAAACTAAGATATGAGATTGCGTAAGAAAATGGAAGAGTAGAACAAATTAATTTTAATTAATGATTCAAGATGATACAATCAAATAATTACCGCCGATTACACGAATAAAAAGTTTATTTTTGCGAAATAACATTACATAATTTTGGTTAAATGAGTGATCCTATAAAGCATGAGTGTGGAGTTGTAATGATTCGCCTTAGAAAACCGCTAGAGTATTACCAAAAGAAGTACGGTACCGCATTGTATGGTTTAAATAAACTGTACTTACTAATGGAAAAACAACACAACCGTGGTCAAGATGGGGCTGGAGTTGCAACCATTAAACTTGATGTAGAGCCTGGACACCGATATATTTCTCGTCACAGAAGTAATAGTTCAAAGCCAATTAAGGATATTTTTGATAAGATCAATGGTAAATTCCAAGAGATTGCAGATACACAACCTGAGAAATTAAGAGATCCTGAGTGGTTAAAAGCAAATGTTAGTTTTGTAGGTGAGTTACTTTTAGGTCATTTAAGATACGGTACTTTCGGTGGAAACAACATTGAATATTGTCACCCATTTTTACGTCAGAATAACTGGAAGACAAGAAATCTTGTTTTAGCTGGGAACTTCAATTTGACCAATGTTGATGAATTGTTTGGCTTATTATTAAACCTTGGTCAACACCCAAAAGAAAAATCGGATACAGTTACAGTTCTTGAAAAAATAGGTCATTTTATCGATGTTGAAAATCAAGAATTATTCGCGAAATTCAAAAAAGAAGATCGTCCAAGCAAAGAAATCTCTGGATTAATTGGAGATAAAATGAATATCCCTCGTATGTTAAAACGTGCATCAAAGGAATTTGATGGAGGTTATGTAATGTGTGGACTAATTGGGCATGGAGATGCTTTCGTATTAAGAGATCCAGCAGGAATTCGTCCTTGTCATTACTACATCGATGATGAAATCGTTGTAGTCGCAAGTGAACGTCCAGCTATTCAAACAGCAATGAATGTTACTTTGGAAAAAGTAAAAACATTGGATCCTGGAACAGCTTTAGTCATTAAGAAAAACGGAGATATTTCGTTTGACAAGATAAACACGCCATTACCAAGAAAAGAATGTTCGTTTGAACGTATTTACTTCTCAAGAGGAAGTGATGCCGATATTTATAAAGAACGTAAAAAGTTAGGTAAGTATCTTGTTCCTAGAGTATTAGAGTCTGTTGAGCACGATTTTAAAAACACGGTATTTTCTTATATTCCAAATACTGCAGAATCATCGTACTATGGTATGGTGGCAGGATTGAATCAAGAGTTAACAAAGCAACAAACAAAAAAAATTCTTGATTTAGGAGGAGATGTTTCAGAAGAAAAATTAAAAGAGATTTTCTCAATTAATTGTAGAGCTGAAATGGTACCCATTAAGGATGCTAAACTAAGAACGTTTATTTCTCAGGATTCTGGAAGAGACGACTTAGTTGCACACGTTTACGATTCGGTTTATGGAGTTGTAAAAAGAGGGGAAGATAATTTGGTGTTAATTGATGATTCGATTGTAAGAGGGACCACTTTAAAGAAAAGTATTCTTAGAATCATGGATCGTTTAGGGCCTAAAAAAATTGTAATCGTTTCATCTGCGCCTCAAATAAGATTCCCTGATTGTTATGGAATTGATATGGCGAAATTAGGTGACTTTATTGCTTTTGCTGCAGCAATTGCTTTGTTAAAAGAAAGTAACCGTCATCATATAATTACGGAAGTTTATGATGAGTGCATCAAGCAATTAGGTTTACCAAAAGAAGAAGTAGTAAATCACGTTAAGAAAATATACGTTCCATTCACGGATGAGCAGGTTTCTGAAAAAATTTCGGAAATGCTAAGACCTACCGACTTGAACGCTGAAGTGGAGATTATTTACAATTCGGTAGATAATTTACATAAAGCGTGTCCTGATCATTTAGGAGATTGGTATTTTACAGGAGATTATCCAACACCTGGGGGGAATGCTGTTGTTAACCAAGCATTCATCAACTATGTTGAAGGAAGAAACGTTAGAGCATATTAAGATTTATAATGAACTAAATATTGAATCCCAATGGCGTTGCTGTTGGGATTTTTCCGTTTTTCAACCTAATATTTCAGCACGCATGTCATTTCTCTAATATTTCCCTATTTTTATAAAAAGCCATTAAATATGTCGTTCGAAAATTTATTAGTGAACTATAAGGATAAAATAGCTGTTCTTACAGTAAATCGTCCTGAAAATTTGAATGCTTTAAACAAGCAAACAATTGCAGAATTAAGAGCTTGTTTTTTGGATTTAGAAGCTAATAAAAATGTTCGTTGTATTGTAATTATTGGTGCGGGAGAGAAAGCATTTATTGCGGGAGCCGATATTAAAGAGTTTGTAACTTTTTCTGAAGAAGAAGGGAAAACATTGGCTCGTGAAGGACAAGAACAATTGTTTAATACCATTGAAAACCTATCTACTCCTGTAATTGCCGCAATTAACGGTTATGCTTTAGGAGGAGGGTTAGAATTGGCAATGGCTTGTCACATTAGAATGGTAAGTGATCGATCTCAATTGGGATTGCCAGAAGTAACTTTAGGCTTAATTCCAGGTTATGGAGGAACGCAAAGATTGGCACAGTTAGTAGGAAAAGGTAGAGCAATGGAAATGATTACATCTGCCAATTTTATTGATGGTAAACAAGCTTACGTTTACGGATTAGCAAATAGCGTAGTTTCTGCTTCAACCTTATTAATGGAATCGTTAAAATTGGCAATAAAAATAGCTGGAAATTCTCCTTTAGCAGTTACTGCTGCAATAAAAGCAGTAAATGCAGGTTACAAGGAAGGCGAAAATGGATACGAAGTAGAAGTAGATGAATTTGGCAAATGTTTTGGAACCGAAGATTTTAAAGAAGGAACGGATGCATTTTTAACAAAAAGAAAACCAAGCTTCAACTAATAAATAATCGTTTAGAACTTTAGTGGGTAATCCAATAAAAAAATTAGCAGGTCAAACAGCCATTTATGGCTTGAGTAGTATTGTTGGTAGGTTAGCCAACTATTTACTTCTCACACCTTTATATACTGATGCTAGTATCTTTACTACCGAACAGTTTGGCGTAGTAACAAATACGTATGCTTGGGTTGCCGTTTCCATAATTTTTTTCACCTATGGAATGGAAACTGGTTATTTCCGATTTGCCAGTAAATTACAGGATGTAAAAGAAAAAGTCTTTTCCACTTCCCTGATTTCGGTTTTTACAACTGCCTTTATTTTTGTTCTTTTAATTTTAACTTATTCTGCTGAGATTTCAGCCGCCATTGGTTACCCTAATCATGCAGAATATGTAGAGTATTTAGCGATAATAATTGGCTTGGATGCAGCTGTTTCGATTCCTTTTGCTAGGCTAAGGCTTGAAGAAAAGCCAATTAGATTTGCATTTATTAGATTGTTTAGTTTAGCGATTAATGTTGGATTGAACTTCTTCTTTTATGTGATTTGTCCTTGGTACACCGAAAACTATAATTACGAATCTATCAATTCGATTGTATACTTAGTTTATGACCCATCAGTAGGTGTAGGTTATGTTTTTATTGCTAATTTGATAGCAAGCTTTATAACTTTCGCTTTGTTGAGTCCTCAGATATTAAAACACAGTTGGAAATTTGATTTTCCACTTTGGAAGCAATTATTTAAATATTGCTGGCCACTTTTAGTTGTTGGTTTAGCCGGTGCTTTAAATCAGCATTTTGATAAGCTTATCATAAAGTATTTAGTTCCCGATAATTTAGGAGATACTGAAACAGGGATTTATGGTGCAATTTATAAGCTTAGTATTTTTATTACTTTATTTATTCAGGCGTTCCAATATGCGGCAGAACCTTTCTTTTTTAATCAGGCAAAAGAAAAGGATTCAAAAGAAACCTATGCAAAAGTGCTTAAGTATTTCACAATTTTAACTTCAACAGCGTTTTTAGGGATTTTACTTTTTATTGATGTCGTTAAACACTTTATAAGAAGTGACGAATATTTCCAAGGACTCTACATACTTCCATGGTTATTAATGAGTGCAGTGTTTTTCGGTATTTATTATAACCTTTCTTTTTGGTATAAATTATCTGGGAAAACTTATTTTGGAGCCATTATAAGTGGGATTGGAAGTATATTAACTATCGTAGGTAATATTTTTTTAGTCCCTTATTTTGAAAATTTAAACCCTGGAAACGGGTATTTTGGAGCTGCTATTACAACCTTTGGTTGTTTCTTAATTATGTCCATTTTATCCTACGTGATAGGTCAGAAGCATTATCCAGTAAATTATGATTTAAAAAGAATTTTGGGTTATATAATTTTGGCTGGATTACTCTTTTTAACATCTGATTTCTTAATAAGTGACTTACCGAACCCTATTAAACTATCGATAAATTCCCTTATTTTGGTAGGATACCTCGGAATAGCCTTTAAGCTAGAACGACCACAAAAAACTAATAAATGACATCAATTCAAGTAATAAATAAATCAAAGCATGATTTACCTCAGTACGAAACTGGACAATCAGCAGGGATGGATATTAGAGCTAATATTAGCGCGCCTTTAGTGCTTAAACCTCTTGAAAGAGAGTTAGTTAAGACTGGGTTGCACATTGCGTTGCAACCAGGTTATGAGGCGCAAGTTAGACCAAGAAGTGGTTTGGCATATAAGAAAGGAGTAACTGTTTTAAATGCACCAGGAACAATTGATGCAGATTACCGTGGGGAAATTGGAGTTATATTGGTAAATTTGTCAAACGAAGACTTCATCGTTGAAGATGGTGAAAGAATCGCCCAACTTGTAATTGCGGAATACCAACAAGCTAATTGGGAGAAAGTTGAAGAATTAAGTGAAACAAGAAGAGGTGCTGGCGGGTTTGGCAGTACAGGAGTTAAATAATTAAGATTACTAAAAAAAAGCAAAGATGAAGATTATTGTACCAATGGCAGGAATGGGTAAACGTATGAGACCACATACTTTAAAAGTGCCTAAGCCATTAATTCCAGTTGCTGGAAAACCTATTGTTAGACGTTTAGTTGAAGACATTGCGGCTGTTTGTGAAGAGAAGATTGATGAGATAGCATTTATTATAGGACCTACCTTTGGTGAAGAAGTAGAAACAATGCTTAAAGGTGTTGCTGAAAGTTTAGGTGCTAAAGGAACTATTTGTTACCAGCATGAAGCATTAGGAACTGCTCATGCCATTATGTGTGCGGAAGCTGCTTTAGACGGTAAAACAATTATTGCATTTGCGGATACATTATTTAGAGCTGACTTTAAGTTAGACGATGATGCTGATGGAATTATTTGGGTCCAACAAATTGAAGATCCAAGTGCATTTGGAGTAATTAAATTGGATGAAAACAATATAATTACTGATTTTGTTGAGAAACCAGAAGAGTTTGTAAGTGATTTAGCAATTATTGGAATTTACTATGTAAAGGATGGGAATGCTTTAAAAACTGAACTTAAATATTTAATTGACAACAAGATTCTTGATAAAGGTGAATACCAATTAACAAATGCATTAGAAGCCTTAAAGAAGAAAGGGACGAAGTTTGTTCCTGGTCAAGTAAAGGAGTGGTTAGACTGTGGAAATTATAAAGCTACAGTTTATACTAATCAACGTGTTTTAGAGTTTGTTAGAAACGAAAAGATAGTTGCTGATTCAGTTAAGACTACAAACTCAGTGATAATTGAGCCTTGTATGATTGGTGAAGGAGTTGTGATTGAAAATTCAGTTGTTGGTCCTCACGTAACTTTAAGTGCTGGTTGCGTAGTTACTAATTCTATTCTTAAAAATTCAATTGTGTATGAAAATACAACAATTGAAAATGAAGTTATTGCTAATTCAATGATTGGAACAGAGGTTACTCTAAAAGGTCAGGAAAGAGAAATTAGTATCGGTGGCTTCAGTAGCGAACTATAATTTGAAGAAACTAATTGTTTTAATATTATTAACGAGTGTTCTTTCCTCCTGCAAAACAGGAGGAGTTGGGCGCTCGTTTTTTTCTGCTTCAAATTCAGAGAAGAAAATTGCCAATGATTTAAAATTCATTGACGCAATCGCAGAGAAGAACACAGGAAACTACGAGAAATCAATTGTTTTATTTGAAGAGATTTTAAAGTCGAAGGACAATCCCGCTCCAGCTCATTTTGAATTGTCAAAATTGTACTGGCAAAAAAGTAATGATGATAAAGCGATTCAGCACATAAATTCTGCTGTTGATTTAAATCCAAAAAACAAATGGTTTGTCAATTATAAAATTGAGCTTACTAAAAAGTTAGCCCTTTACGATGAATGTGAAAAAACATACAAGTTAAGAAAGAAACTATTTCCTTCCTCTACAGATTATGAAATTGAATTTTCTGATTTCTACATTACTCGAAAAAAGTATTCAGAAGCCCTTAAGTTATATGATGATCTTGAGAAGAGAATCGGAATTTCGCATGAGATAAACATCAATAAGTTTCTGATTTATAAAGGACTTGATGAGTATGGGAAATGTGAAGAAGAGATTAAAAAATTAATTCAAACATTCCCAGCAAAAATTAACTATTATATTCAGTATGCCGATTTTAAATTAGAGCATGGAGAAATTGAAAAAGCATTTTCAATTTATAATGAAGCATTACAAGTAATACCAAATAACCCATTAATTTACAACGAAATGGCGAGGTATTATTTAAGTGATCATGAAGAAGAAAAAGCGTTTAATTTATATGGGAAAATATTAGCCGATCCTTCATATAAAGCAAGTTATAAAATTGATATTCTAAGAAAATTCTCAAGATTGGCTAAAGTGGAAAATAGAATTCATGCTCAAACAAAAAAGTTCATGGGTATAGCTTCCAAAGCACACCCTTATAATCCTCAACTCAACAATACTTTTGCTGAATTTTTGTTTGAAGAGAATAGTTTTGTAATGTCTGCTTCATACTATAAGGTAGTTGTTGATTTACGACCTAATAATTATAGAGCTTGGCAGCAATTAGTTTTGTGTTATTACAATTCGAACGATTACGAAAAAATGATTCAAAGCTCTGAAGATGCTTTGGAGTTATTCCCAACATTACCACAAATGTACTTTTACAATGGTATGGGACTAATTCAGAAAAAGGAGTATGAAAAATCTATTGAGGTATTAGAGGAAGGAAATGATTTAGTGCTAAGTTCAGATAAAGGATTGAAAGCTCAATTTTTAAGTTCACTCGGAGATGCTTATCACGCATTAAAAGATCATATTCGATCAGATGAATATTTTGATTTAAGTTTAGAGGTAGAACCTGAAAACTATTACGTTTTAAATAACTATGCTTACTATTTATCGGAAAGAAATACTTCTTTAGAAAAAGCAAAGAAGATGAGTAAATTATCTAACTCGTTAAAACCAGAAGAAGCTTCTTTTCAAGATACTTATGGTTGGATTTTGTATCAACTTGGAGAATTTGATGATGCATTAAATTGGTTGAAAAAATCGGAAATTAATGGAGGGAATAATAGCGGTGTAATTAACGAACATCTTGGAGATTTATATCAAAAATTAGGCAATTCAAAAATGGCTAAAACGTATTGGGAAAAAGCTTTTGAGATTGGAGATGCATCTGATGAGTTAAAAATTAAATTGAATAAGTAATCATGTGGAAATGGTTGTTCATATTATCCATTGCGCTTGTAGGGTGTAAAGCACGACAAAAATTAATCTCGGACGCAGAGCTTCATCCCGATTGTAAGTATGCAGGCTATGATAAAAAAGATGTTCTTAGCAATGCCGATTCAAATGAAATTGACTTCACGTGGTTAAAGATAAAAGCGAAAGTAGATGCTGAATTTAATGATCAATCTTTAATCTTTCAGGTCCAACTTAGAATTAGAAAAGACAGTTTAGTTTATGTGAAAATTTCTAAATCCGGTTTTACCGGAGTGAAATTATTAGCAACACACGATACGATTATTTTAGTAGATAAATTGAATAAGCAATATTTTACTGGCCATTATTCTTCTCTTGAGAAAATACTTGGAATTAGTGTTCCTTTTGAGGTCTTACAAAACCTATTGTTGGGGAATCCAACATTTTTATATGAAGAGGAAGGGTTTAAAAAAATCGTCGAACCGTTGATCTCATATTCTAGTAAACGCTTTGATTCAGAGTTGTTTGTAGATACTTTAATTCATCAAGTTCAATCTTTTACTTGCGATAGTTTACGCTTGTCAACAGTAGGGGTTTTAGATGGAAGAACAAAAAAAGAAGTCTGGATTTCATACAGTGATTTTGGGGATATCAACGGTTACTTATTGAATAAAAAAATAGAATTGAAAGGAATTGAAGGAGATAAACAGCTTATTTTGTCAGATATAGAAATTAAGCGTGTAAAAGCATTCCTAAAACTGGATGCTCCAATAGAGATACAAGATGATTTTAAACCGATGGAAATTAAGTAGACTGTTCTTATTAGGATTTTTTCTTTTAAGTATTCAGGGATTTCCTCAATCTAAAAATCAATTAAAACAAAAACGATCTCGGATTCAAAAAGAACTTCGTAAACTAAACGGCTTACTCGGAGAAACTCGTACCAATAAAAGAAAATCCGAAATTCAGTTACTAATATTAAGTAAGAAAATCGGCGCACGTGAAGAGCTTATATCAGCTATTGGAAATGAAGTAGTTTATATTAATCGAAGTATTGAAAATCAAGAAATTTTAATTGACACCTTAAAAAGTAACTTAACTCAGCTAAGAGTTCAATATGCAAAAATGGTTCAGTTTGCGTATAAGAACAGAAACTCTACCAATAAATTAATTTTCATCTTTTCTTCCGAAGATTTTAATCAAGCATATAAGCGATTAAAATACATTCATGAAATCGGAGAGTATCGTGAATATCAGGCTGAGCAAATCGCTTTAACTCAACTTAAAATAGAAGAAAAAATACTTGAACTTAAAGATAAAAAGGCAAGAAAGTTAAACCTCAAAGAAAACAAAAAGGATGAATTTCAAAAGCTCCAATCTGAACAAGGAGAGCGCAACGGGATTTATACTGAACTAAAAAAGGACGAAAAGAAACTTCGTTCGAATATTACAAAAAAGCGGAATGAATCTAAGAAGTTACAAACTCAAATCAAGAAAATTATCGAACGTGAAATTGCCGAAGCAAAAAAGCGCGCAGAGGCTTCAAATAAAGGACACAATTTAACTCCAAGAGCTCAAAAACTTTCAAAAGACTTCACCAATAATAAAGGAAAGCTTCCATGGCCTGTATCACGAGGAACTATTAGCGGAAAGTTTGGAAATCAGAAACATGCTTTTTTAGAACATGTAACGACAATCAATAATGGAATAGATATTCTTACAAATAAAGGAACCAAAGCGAGAGTTGTCTTTGAAGGAACAGTTGTTGCTGTAATTGCTTTACCTGGAGATAAAAAAGCAATTTTGGTTCAGCATGGTAACTTCTATACAATGTATTCTAATTTAGATAAGGTTTTTGTAAAGAAAGGAGATAAACTGGAAACACAAGAAGACATCGGTACTATTATTACAGACGAAAATGGAAAGACTGAAGTTCACTTTGAACTTTGGGAAGGAAATCAAAAGCAAAATCCGAGCTTTTGGATTACTATTAAATAAGTATAACCTAATAATTATTCTCATCAATACCATTTTAATTTTTTCATAGAAATAATGGATTCGTACGTCGATTTTTTTCCATCTCTAAAAGGCTTTAATGCATATTCCTTTTTTAAGTAAGTTTCAAATTCAGTATTTTAAAAAAAAGTCAGCTAAATAATGTGCTTTTGTGGTAACAAAACACTAAATGATGCGTAATGTCTAGAACACCACAGTTGTAGATATACGACTATTAGCAGAAGGGGGTATATAATGTTCAAACAATTCTTACTTGCAATAGTACTATTTGCATCAATAGTTTCTGCTACTGCTCAAGAAACCTGCTCTTCAACTTCACGTATGCCTCATGAGTGGCTAAGCCACCGCAATTGGGGACTTGGTGATAACCTAGGGAGATCAAGAATATATAATTCTTCAACGGGATCGGTTACAAGTTTTGGATCTGCTAGAAGTTATGAGGGAACAGCTTCTGCAAGTGATCATCTAGGGAATTTCTTATTTTACGCAAACGGGAGAATTTTGTATGATGCAGCTGGAGCAACTGTTTATAATGGTTTATTAACCGGTAATGAAGGTGGAAATACTACAGGTTCAGCAGCACAAGGGATTATGTCAGTCCGACACCCTTTAAACCCTGATCATTATTACTTTATTACAACCGATGACGCTATTACAGGTACAACTTTAGGCTTGAATTACGCTGTTGTACATAAAGATGGTACAATGATTACCACTTCGACAAGGCTTGGTTCTTTTCGTACAACTGAAGGTATTGCTGCCACTTGGCATGAGAACGGAATTGATATTTGGATAACTGTAACGCAATCTGGTTCAACTAACATTCGATCTTATTTATTGAGATGTGATGGATTTGAAACTGATCCTGCGATTTCCCCTGCAATTTCAGCAGTTGGTATATCTACAACTGGAAACGGCGAGAGAGGGGGAGTTGCTTTTTCTCACGATAGTCAACAATTTGCTGTAGGAATGGGTGGAACTACTTTAACTGATAAAGTAAGGTTGTATGATTTCGATAATGCAACCGGATTAATGACGTACAATAAAGGTATTGGTTCAGCTTTAAGTATATACGCAGCATATGATTTGCAGTTTTCTCCAGATGACTCAAGAGTTTTAGCTTCAACAAGTTATGGTAACGTTTTCTCCCTTAATATTGCTAACGCAACCGGAACTGAAATTGCAGCTTCTACAGCTTCTCATTCTGCTATTGAAATAGGAGCAGATGGGAACTTATATCGTGCAACGTTAGTTGGTCATGGAGGACCATTAAATAAGTTAGCCGGTAATTTAAATAACGGATCAAACTTAACAGTAACTACAATTACAAATACATATGTTGCCAGAGGTTTAAATACGATGTTTTTACCTCCCTCGGAAGAACCCGATATCGAAGAGGTTGGTCCGTATTGTAACACAGATCCAGCTGTAGATTTAAATACAACATGGATTTGTGCAGGGACTAATGCTGAAAATCCTAGTCAAAATCCACTTGCTTATATTGGTACTGGAATAACAAATAGGGCCACTGGTATTTTTGATCCAGCAGTAGCGGGAGAAGGAACTCATGAAATAATATTTGAATATTGTAGTGTTAACGATACAATATGGATCGTAGTAAACAATTGTGTTTTATGTGAAGTAGATGTGGACGATGTTGAACCTGAAATTTGTGTTGGAGAAACATATGCTTTAGATGATTTAGTACTTGATGGGAGTGCTGATGGATTATGGACTATAGATTCAATGCCATCGGGAACTTTTCCTGTTATTACACCTGGAACAGATACCGTATTTGACGCATCAAACCTTTCGGTTGCAGACGGAACCTATAAACTATTGTATACAGTAACCGACGGTGCGGAGGTTTGTTATGATTCCGTTTATATTATTGTAAACCCATTACCAGAACCAGATTTAGGAAATGATACCGCAATTTGTATTAATGATCCAGCAGTGGTTTTTGATCCAGGAAGTTTTGTTTCGTATTCATGGGAACCAAATTCAGAAATCACACAAACCATTTCAATAGATGTTGCAGGAGAATATAAAGTGACCGTTACCGATGCGAATTCTTGTTCAGCAAGAGATTCTGTAACGCTAACCGTAAATTCACTACCGACGCCAGATTTAGGCGATGATGAAGAAATTTGTATTGGAGACGCTGCAGTTACTTTTGATGCCGGAACATATGTTTCTTATGCATGGCAACCGAACTCAGAAATTACGCAAACAATTTCTACTTCCGATGCTGATGAGTATATCGTAACGGTAATTGATGCTAACGGTTGTGAAGCGAATGACACCGTAGTTTTAACCGTAAATCCATTGCCAACACCTGATTTGGGTGATGATGAAGAAATTTGTGCAGGTGATGCAGCAGTCACTTTCGATGCCGGAACTTATGTGTCTTATGTATGGCAACTGAACTCAGAAATTACGCAAACAATTAGTACTGATGTTGATGGAGAATATATCGTAACAGTAACTGATGCAAACGGTTGTGAAGTAAACGATACAGTAGTTTTAACAGTCAACCCATTACTAACACCTGATTTAGGAGATGATGAAGGAATTTGTATTGGAGATGCCGCAGTCACTTTTGATGCCGGAACATATGCTTCTTATGCATGGCAACCAAATTCAGAAATTACGCAAACAATCAGTACAGATGTAGATGGTGAATACGTAGTAACAGTAACTGACGGGAATGGTTGTGAAGCGAATGACACAGTAGTTTTAACAATAAACCCATTACCAACACCTGCTTTAGGCGATGATGAAGAAATTTGTATTGGAGATGCCGCAATTACCTTCGATGCAGGGACTTATGCTTCATACTCATGGCAACCAAATTCAGAAATAACTCAAACGATTTCAACTGATGTTGATGGAGAGTATATCGTAACAGTAACTGACGGTAACGGTTGTGAAGCGAATGACACCGTAGTATTAACGGTAAATCCATTATCAACACCAAATTTAGGAAATGACACAGCAATTTGTGCAGGTGATCCAGAGATGACTTTCGATGCGGGAACTTATGCATCATATGCATGGAAACCAAACTCGGAAACAACACAAACAATCGTTACGGATGTAGATGGAGAATATATTGTAACAGTTACAGATGCAAACGGTTGTGAGGCAAACGACACAGTAGTATTAATGGTAAATCCATTGCCAACGCCAGATTTAGGAGTTGATACAGCAATTTGTATTGGTGACGCCGCAGTTACTCTTGATGCCGGAACTTATGCGTCATACGCATGGATTCCAAATTCAGAAACAACTCAAATAATTACTACGAACGTTGATGGTGATTATGCTGTTGAGGTTACGGATGTAAATGGTTGTAAAGCTTCTGATACGATCAACTTAAAAGTAAATGATCTACCAGTTATTGATTTAGGAAGTGATATTACAATATGTCCTGGAAGTTTAGTAACGCTAGACGCTACTTCAAACCTAGCGAATTACATCTGGAATGATGGGACAATGACTCAAACTATTGACGTAACTGATGTAAATGCAGGTGTTTTTAATGTATTAGTAACGGACACAAACGGATGCTCAACAAAAGATACTGTTGAGGTTATTGTTGCAGATCAGTTATATGTAAACTTAAGTTCGGATACTGCTTTTTGTGATGGGAATATTTTAACGGTTGATGCAGGAATAATTGCAGGAGCAACTTACGCTTGGCAACCAACATTGGAATCTACACAAGCGATTGATATTACAACATCTGGAACTTATTCTGTACTAGTAACCGATTCAATGGGATGTTCTGGTGAAGACACAATTATAGTAACCGTTAATTTAAATCCAACAGTTGATTTAGGACCCGACGTAAGAGTTTGTCCAGATTTTCACTCCTTATTTACAGTAGGTTCAGTATGGTCGTCAGTTCTTTGGAATGATGCTTCAACTGGAGATGATTTAACTGTAAATACAGTAGGAACATATTATGTTGATGTAATCGATGTGAATGGGTGTACAGCAACAGATACGGCAGACTTTAAATTCTTCTCAGGAGCAACAATAGATTTAGGATCAGATATTACAATTTGTCCAGGAACAACAGCAAGTTTTGATGCCGGAACATTTGCATCTTACACATGGCAAGATGCTACAGGAAATCAGACTTACACAGGAAATATTGAAGAAGTAGTTTATGTTGATGTAATGGATGCAGACGGTTGTATAGCATCTGATACAGCAGAAATATTTATGGCAACAAGTTTACCAATTAATTTAGGTAACGACACTGCAGTTTGTGATGGTGAAACTGTAATGCTAGACGCTGGATATCCAGTGACAGGATACACATTTAGTTGGAACACAGGAGAAACTACACCAACAATTACAGTTAATTCAACTGGGATTTACGGAGTGGAAGTAGAAGATATTACAGGATGTTCTGGAAGTGATTCAATCGTAGTAATAGTTAATCTAAATCCAACTGTAGACTTAGGACCAGATGTAACGGTTTGTCCAGATTTTGATTCCTTATTCACAGTAGGCTCATCATGGACAACAGTTCTTTGGAATGATGCTTCAACGGCTGGTGATTTAACAGTAAATACAGCAGGAACTTATTATGTTGATGTTACAGATGCAAATGGATGTTCGGCAACGGATACAGCAGACTTTAATTTCTTTAGAGGAGCAACTGTAGATTTAGGATCGGATATTACAATTTGCCCAGGAACAACGGCAAGTTTTGATGCCGGAACATTTACAACATACACTTGGCAAGATGCCACAGGTAATCAAACTTATGTAGTAGATGTAGCTTCAGTAGTTTATGTTGATGTGCTAGATTTTGATGGTTGCATAGCATCTGATACTGCTGAAATATTCATGGCAATAAGTTTACCAGTTGATTTAGGAAATGATACTGCAGTTTGTGAAGGCGAAACAGTTACTATCTCATCAGGTTATCCATCTGTAGGTTATACTTTCTTATGGAATACTGGTGAAACTACAAATGAAATAACAAAAGGGACAGTAGGAGTTTATGGTGTTTTAGTGCAAGATGTAAATGGATGTGCTGGTGGTGATACCATGAATTTAGCAATCAACTTATTACCAGTTGTTGACTTAGGAATTGATAAGGCAATTTGTGAAGGAATGAGTGAATCGTTTGATGCTGGAACACGTTGGTCAACTATAATATGGAATACGTTAGAAACAAGTCAAGTAATCGATGTTGATTCTACTGCAAATTATATTGTATCAGTAACAGATATTAACGGTTGTGAAGCTTCTGATACAGCTTTACTGACAGTAAATATTAATCCAATTGTAGCTCTAGGAAATGATCAAACAGTTTGTCCAGGATCTAAAGCGTTATTTGATGCAGGAATATATGTAGGTTATGTGTGGCAAGATGGAACAACTACTAATTCATATTCAAGTTCAATAGAGGAACAAGTTTATGTAACGGTAACAGATGTAAATGGATGTATTGGTAGAGACACCGCAGAGATCTTTGTAAGAAATGCCTTGTTGGTTGATTTAGGACCCGATTTAGATACTTGTGCTGGAAATACAATTGACTTATTATCTGGTTATTCGGTAACGTTTAACACGTTTGTTTGGAACACTCTTGAAACAACTGATAACATTACGGTAAATGCTTCAGGAACTTATTTTGTTGACGTAACGGATAAGAATGGTTGTACTGGAAATGATACGGTTGAAATTATTGTTCATGCTAATCCAATTGTAGACTTAGGAAATAATCAATCAATTTGTGATGGAGATACAACCACATTTGATGCAGCAATATTTACTTCTTATGTATGGAGTGATTTTACGGTAAATCAAACTTTAACAAAATGGACTAGTGGAACTTATTCAGTAGTTGTTACAGATGTTAATGGATGTGTAGGAATAGATGAAGTTGATTTGATTATCAATGCGAATCCAACGGTAAGTATCGGAAATGATGTAGAGGTTTGTCCAGGAAATGATGTCACTTTCTCTACAGTTCAAAACGGATTTGCATCTTATGTATGGCAAGATCTATCAACGGATGAAACTTTTACAGCACTAGATCCTCAAGAGGTATCGGTATTGGTAACTGATGGTAATGGATGTACAGCGGTTGATACTGCTGAGTTAACTAACTTACCAGCGTTAGACGTTGTATTACCTATTGATCAAACATTATGTGAAGGTGAAACATTTGAAATCACAATACCTGGTTTTAATCCAAATACACATACTTACTTATGGAGTAATGGTTCAATGAACTCAAGCATAACAGTTGGAACATCCGATTCTTATAATGTTTTTGTAAGTAACGGTGGTGGTTGCGCAGGATATGATGAGATTGATGTAACTGTTAATCCAAATCCAATCCCTGTTGTAAAGGATACAAGTGTTTGTGAAGGTGAAGTTGCAACGATGACTACTGGAAACTATGTTTCTTACTCATGGAGTTCGAGAGATAATACACAAACAATAAATGTAACGAGTGAGGCTGTTTACACTGTTACTGTAGTGGATACAAACAATTGTAGTGGATCAGGATCTGGAGTGTTTAGCATTAACGCTAAGCCTGTAATTCCTGCATATGCGGATCGAGTAGCATGTGAGGGAGAAGTAATTACTTTAACGCCTCAATTACCTTTGGGGACTTACACATGGAAGCCTAACGGAGAAACTACCGCAACATTGGATATTACGGAGACCGGAACGCATGAAGTGGTTGTAATGAACGGAAATGGTTGTAAAGATTCTATTAATATTTTTGCATCATACAACTCGATTCCTTCAATTGATTTAGGACCCGACGTTATTATTTGTGAAGGTGAAAGTGCAATAATTGGAAACAATTCAGGATCAGGAACAGTTACTTGGAATATTGGTTTAGTTTCGGACAGCTTGGAGACGACTGTTGAGGGCATATTTATAGCCACTATTACAGATGTGAACGGATGTATGAATCAAGATGAGATTGAAGTAAATGTCTCCTTTAACCCTATTCCATTAGCTACTTCAGATACGGTTGTTTGTATGCAAGAAATTGGAGAATTAGCATTAAACGTTGTGGCTAGTTCAAGAGATGAAGTTCTTTGGAGTAATGGTGAATCATCAAATGATATTATTATTGATATAGAAGGTACTTATTATGTAACTGCAACGAACGCTGACGGATGTACTGGGATGGATACAGTTGTAGTTGATCGGAAATGTATTTCTGAAATATATGTTCCAAATGCATTTACTCCAGATTATGATGGAATAAATGACGGTTTTGGTCCTCAAGGAGTCAACATTACCAATTTCGATTTCTATGTGTTTAATAGGTGGGGAGAGCAAATTTTTCATTCAACGAGTATGGATGATAAATGGGATGGAAAAGTAAACGGAAACATTGTTCCAATTGATGTTTATGTTTGGAAAATTTTCTACCGAACCGAAGAAGATTATGGAGGATTAAAACCTCGTCAAAAAGTAGGAACAGTTACTGTTTTGAGATAACTACTAAAAGATAAATCACGAAAAAATAATTGTTAAGCTCATGTATTAAGAACTCTATTGATTGTAATGGTAACATTATCTAAAGGCAAGAAAAGAGCTATAAATAAAAGGGCTCCTTAAGGAACCCTTTACTGTAAAGTAACTATTGGAATTTATAAGTTTTCAATTCGTTCAGCTAAGGTATTAATATCGTCTAATTCAATAATATTGGCAACATTGAAATTCATGTCTTTAGATGCGGTAATTGTTTCTAATCCAAACATTATTTTACCATCTTGTTGATAGTACAGTACAACTTGAATCGGCATTCCAGTTGGAAGACGATCGATATTAAACTCTCCATCCTTTAAAGACCAACTTGATAACACACCATTTAAATCAGGAAAAACAAACTGTACTTTCGCTGTTTTAGGAATTCCAATTGCATTAATTTTACAATCATCTGAAGCGCCATATTCAGAAATTAATTGATCAATATTACACCAGTTAAGCGTATTGAAATTTAATGAAATAACATTAGGATTAAGGCTAAATGAAAATGTAGAATCCAGTGAAATTTCGCATCCAAGACTATTAACGTCTTCTCCTAAATCATAGTTTGTATATGTGGTTGTTTCTTGATCTCTTAATCCATACTTAGTAACCCAAGTAATTGATTTAGTATAAGCCCATTCATCATTTTCGGAATTAAAAGATAAGTATGTACTTTCTCCCTCGTTATCAATTGGAACATTAATTAAATAATCAAAAGGACCGTCTTTATTAAATTCTTTTTTTATGCTGGATTCTAATGAATACTTCATTCCTTGGATTATTTTCCAAATTTCTTGTGGATCTGTTTCATTGGTTGTTAAAGATAAATCGAATAAGAGGTTGCTCATTATATCGCAAGAATTATTTCCTTGAAATTCTGTGGCTGTCCAAGTACCGTTTTGTCCGAAAGTAGTTACTTCACCTTCACCTTTCTCAACCCAATTCCATCCTTGAATATTTGAATTAATGGTTGAGTTTGGGTTTTGGATACCGAAGGAAACACCATCTGCAAGTTTTAAAATATTATTGTTTTGTTTTACTTCAACTAAAAACTCACCTTGAGATTCTAAAGGCCCTTGATCAGAATTAGTAGGCATGTCTGACAGAATCATTTCTGCTTTAGTGGTAATCTCTGTAATACTCACTTCAACATTCCCCGTAATTGCATTACCGTTTTGGTCAGCAAAGGCTCTTTTAGGAAAGCTTATGATATTTCCCTTATCAGTTGTTATAGAAATGACTTCGTTTGAATTAACAATGCTATACTTCGGTTGTGGAGCAAACTGAAGTAACTCTTCTTGGAGTGTCGCCGTTTCATTAGTGTTTGTGTAATCAATATCTGTGTAAATTGGAGTTGGCTTTTTACATGATTGTAAAAATGTAATTCCTATAATGGCTGTTAGAATAATCTTTTTCATTTGGCTAGTTGTTATTGTGTGACTATAACAAACAAGTACTTAAAGGATACAGACTGATATTTAATTATCGCATAAACGAGTCTAATAAAAACAAAAAACCCACTGATAGTCAGCGGGTTTAGGTAATTATATTTTTTTGGAAAAAATATTTAAGTGTCAATTTATAAACTTACAGATTCTACAGATTTTACTTCTGGGAACATTCTAGTAAGTAAACCTTCGATACCTTGTTTTAAAGTTACCGTTGATGACGGACAACCAGAACAAGCACCTCTTAGGGCAACATTTACGACTCCTTCTTTGAATCCAACAAAATCAATCGATCCACCATCACTTTCAACAGCAGGACGAATATATTCGTTTAAGGCATCAATTATTTTCTCATCTAAATCACTTGTAGATACATTAAACTTAACCTCTTCACCTTTTTTATCGTCTAATTGATCAGATTTAATCGCGTGTGGTTGTAGGGCGTCTTTTTTGATAATTTCTTTATCATTTCTTAAATAATCAGAAATGAAGTTACGCGTTTCCATAACAACCATATCCCAATCAATTTTATCGTTTTTTGTTACCGAAACGTAATTGCTAGAAATAAAAACGTTCTCTACAAACGGGAAATTTAAAACGGCTTCAGCTAATGGCGAACCAGCTGTATCATCACTGCTTGAGTAGTCTAAAGGTGCTCCTGGGTTAAGAACTTTGTTTGCAACAAACTTCATTACTTCAGGGTTGGGAGTCATCTCCGCATATACTGTTACTGGTACTTGACGAGCAGCCATAATTGTTGATTTTTTTTATAAAGTTAGTAAAGCTAGCCTTGGAGACCAATTTTAATCATTGAATTTAATGATGTGTTCTTCATTGATTTTAATCATAAAAAAAGCCTCACTTGTGCGGAGGCTTTAGATGTACATAAAGAATGCACCTTATAAGTCTACTTTTCCGTTTGATAAATGGTAAAAAGCACTTATAACTTCAACACCTTCATTTTTAACAGCATCGCTAATAATTGATGATCTTGCTAATAAATTTTCAGCTGAAAGCCGAGCATTAACTTTAACAACTTCGTTTATATCAGTTGATTCTGATTGCGCAATAGCTGGTTTGATTTCAGCCAACAAGTGATCTAAGCTTACACTTCCGCCACCATTTGCCAAAGCAGCCCCAACTGCGCCACAACTTTCATGACCCATTACAACAATTAACTTTGTTCCTAAATTTGCAATTGCGTACTCGATAGAAGCAACTGTTGATTTATTAGCAATATTACCTGCAACTCTAATTACAAATAATTCACCTAAACCTACATCAAATGCTAACTCAGGAACAACACGTGAGTCTGCACAACTTAAAATGATTGCCCATGGAGCTTGTCCTTTAGTTAAACTCTCAATTCTTGCGGAGTCTTGATTGTTTCTTTCAACCTTTCCTTCTAAAAACCTAGCGTTTCCAGACTTTAAGTTTTGTATAGCATCTTTAGCTTGCATAATGAGAAATATAATTGGTTTAAGATAAAAGTTTACGAAAGTATAAATTATAATTTATAAGATAATCCTAAAGTAATAATTTCTTTAAATTGAGTTCTTGGTCCGTTAACTTCATTAATTCCGTCTCCGTCATCATCTCTCGTAATTTTAGCATCGTCGTCATAAATAAGGTTCGTGTTAATACTGACTGTAATTAATTTATTGACTTTCATTAAAATCATTAAATCCCAGTTAATATCAATGTTTTGTGGATTGTTTAAGTAATTAGAGAATAAACCCAAAGTAGTTGTTAATTTAACATTCTCCATGATGTCCTTTTGGTAATTAGCACGGACGTACCCTCCAATTTCATGTCTAACATGTTTTCTTTCATCAACTCCAAAAGCACCCACATCAGCTAATTTTTCGTCTAATACAAAAGTTGTCTTAGATGTAATAGGAGAGAGAAACAAACCCAAAACGTCTTTGTGTTTGTAGTTCATTCCTGCGGCACCTAATAAATAACCTGGAGCCATAAATGAAGATATTGAAACGGAATCGTTTGGATAGTTATACCCGCCAGCAAATTGCGTCTTAAAGTTTAAAAGTCCAGCATAAAACCATTTTTCGGTCGCTTTTCGTCCATACTTGGAGGTTAACTCGATGTTATCATCTGTTTTTTGAAGATTCGCTTTATCTTGTTTAAGTAAACCATACCCAAGATTCAATGTGTTTTCCCAAGATGATTTTTTTCCTGTGAAGTTTGAGTAAAAGTTTGCAATTCCGTTTACAGAAACAGAATTATTACCTCCTGCGGCCCAGTTTGATAAAGTTACTTGACTAAATCCAAGGTTAAACAATGCTCCTTTACCCCAAGATTTCACAGTATCCGTTTTCGACTCTGTTTTTAAGTTTTTCTCAGCATCTGTAACTTGCGAAAAAGTAGAAATTGAGTATGTTAAAGCTATTGCGATTAGTAAATGTTTCATTTAAAAAAGTCTTCGTATTAATTATTTTGAACGTGAACATCCATTTGAGGGTAAGGAATACTTAATCCTTCTTTATCAAATGTTTTATATACACTTTCATTCATAGCGAAGTAAACACCCCAGTAATCTGAAGCATCAACCCAAACTCTAACTGCAAGATTAACCGAACTATCACCTAATTCACTAACTGCAATAAATGGTTCAGGATCTTGTTTAATTCTTGAATCAGTTTGGATCAGTGTGCTTAAAACTTCTTTTGCTTTATCAATATCATCACCGTATCCAATTCCAAATGTCCAATCTACTCTTCGAGTTGCTTCCTTTGAAAAATTAACCATCGAACCAGTTGAAAGTCCACCATTCGGAATAATAATATGCTTGTTATCTGGTGTTTTTAAAATAGTATTGAAAATTTGAATTTCAAATACACTTCCAGTATGCCCTTGAGCAGTAATTACATGACCAACTTCAAATGGTTTAAAAATAAGAATCATTATTCCACCAGCAAAGTTTTGTAAAGTTCCACTTAATGCCAATCCAATAGCTAAACCTGCGGCTCCTAATATCGCAACGAAAGAAGTCATTTCAACACCTAGCATGCTCAATACACTTATAATTAAAAGTGCTTTTAGAGAAATGTTTAACATGCTTCTTAAAAATGGCTGAAGAGAATCGTCAACATTTTTTGAATGCATTATTTTTGC
This sequence comes from uncultured Flavobacteriales bacterium, assembly GCA_905182585.1. Taxonomy (GTDB): domain Bacteria; phylum Bacteroidota; class Bacteroidia; order Flavobacteriales_C. The sequence continues at coordinate 743 of CAJJCC010000023.1, read as the reverse complement.
AACTGCCTCAACGAATTTTTTAATTATCCATAGTCCAATGATTAAGGCAAGAATAGCTCCAGTAAGCCGGTATCCAAAGTCGAGGGCATAAGTTTTAATAGTATTGATGATTTGTTCCATTTTTACCGAATTTTATTCGGCAAAAATAGGCATATAAATTTGGATAGAGAACCTTTTATCAGATGAAGATTAAAAGACCAAACTCATTGACTAATAAAGAAGCGTTAAAGGGGTAGGAGAGAGATATTGAAATGTAAGAATTCCTTTTAAAAGTCCCCTCGGATTTTTAAAAGGAATAATTGAATGTTATTTTTTAATTAAAACAATTTTACCAGTTTCTTGGTCACCGTCTTCGTTAAACAGAACAATTAGATTTGCACCTTCATTTTTAACATGTAACGAAAATTGAGAACCTTTTCCTAATTCAACATCAAGCTTACCATCTTTAACAGTGTAAGTCCCTTTTCTGTTTCCAACAACAGGTCCTTTCATATCTATGCTACCCTCTTTAAACTCAACCTCACCATCTTTAAATAATGAAACGATTGAATTAATCATTGCAGCGCTTTGAGCATTTAGTTCTGCCTTTCCTTCAATATGTTGTTCAAACTTCCAAGCACCTTCAACATTAATTTCTTTAGCTGGTTCTTGATTACAACCGGCAAATAATAAAACCGCCGAAAATAAAATTGTAATTGTCTTTTTCATAATTTGTTTTGATTATATGTTACTATAATACCCTT